>JAGTRV010000193.1 GCA_018262245.1 Pseudomonadota bacterium
TCGAGTTCGACGCTGCGGATGATGATGGTCTTCGGCGGCAGTTCCTGCGCGACGTCTTCCTTCTTGCGGCGCAGGATGAAGGGGCGGATGCGGCGCGCCAGCAGGTCGCGGCGCCGGCTGTCGTTGAGCTTCTCGATCGGTGTCCGCCAGTGCTTGGCGAACTGCCGGGCGCCGCCGAGAAATCCCGGCAGCAGGAAATCGAACTGGCTCCACAGCTCGCCGAGATGGTTCTCGAGCGGCGTTCCGGTCAGGCACAGACGGTGGCGGGTGTCGATCTTGCGCACCGCCTCGGCGCCTCGGCTTTGCGCGTTCTTGACGGTTTGCGCCTCGTCGAGGATCAGCAGGTGGTAGCTGTGCTGCATCAGCTCGTCGGCATCGCGCCAGAGCAGCGGGTAGGTGGTCAGGATGACGTCGTGCTTGGTGATTTCGCCGAATTGGGTCTTGCGTTCCGGGCCGTGCAGCGACAGTACCTTGAGATCGGGAGCGAAGCGCGCCGCTTCATTCTTCCAGTTGAAGATCAGCGAAGTCGGCAGGATGATCAGCGCTGGTTTTTCCAGGCGGCCGGCTTCCTTTTCGAGCAACAGGTGGGCCAGCGTCTGGGCGGTCTTGCCGAGGCCCATGTCGTCAGCCAGGATGCCTGACAGATCGTGCTCACGCAGGAATTGCAGCCAGGCCAGGCCTTCCTTCTGGTAGGGGCGCAAATCAAGCCGGAAACCGGCGGGGGGTGCAACATCGCCAATACCCTGGGCATCGAGCAGCCGTTCGGCCATGGCCATGATGTCGCTCTGGCCGCGGAACTGCCAGCGGCTGATGTCGGACAGTTCGGCCAGACGCGGTGCGTCGAAACGCGACAGGCGCAGCACGTTGCCACCGGAGAAACCATCGAACAGGTCGATCAGCGTGGCGGCCAGCGGCTTGATACGACCGGCCGGCACGCGCAGGCGCTTGCCGCGGGCCGTGTAGAGATCGATGCCTTCGGTGTCGGGAACGCGCTCGAGTTCGGTCGCTTCCAGCCAGCGCGGGTCGGTGCGGAACAGGTTGGCGAGCAGCGGGGCCAGCGGCAGGCGCTCGCCTTCAACGATGATGCCCATGTCGAGGTTGAACCAGCCGTTGTCGGCCTCGAACAACTCGGCTTCCCAGCCATCAACCTCGATGACGTGGTGACGGAAATCCTCGGGAAATTCGATCTGCCAGCCAGCTTCCTTAAGGCGCTGGGCATCCTGCATGAAGGGCACCCACAGCGACTCTTCGGCCAGGCCATAGATGCCTTCCGGCGGGCTGCCGAAGGTATGCAGCGTGTGGCTGGGGATCTTCTGCAGGCCAAAGTCTTCCAGTGTCAGCAGCGCCTTGGCTTCCTCTTCCGGCCGACGTTTCAGGCGGATGGTCTCGCCCTCGGGCAGGGTGATGAATTCGCTTTTTTCCTCGGGCCGGACATCGGTGTCGGCATAGCGGAAAACGACCTTGGCGACATCGAACGAGTCGCCGCCGAAATTCTGTGGATAGTTGCGCCAGGCGCGATGGCCGTGGGTATGCAACGTTTCGAACTGGAGGATCGGTTGCAGCGGTGCATCAACCAAGCGCAGGCGGGCACCGGCATCGTCGCCGGGCAGCGGCAGATCGGGGGCGAGTTCGGACAAGGCCTCGGCGACCAGCGCGGCTTCCTTGGAAGATAGCGGCGGTAGCGAGAACAGGCGATTGACCACGCCGGGGTTGCCGGTCACTTCAAGCGGCCCGGTTTCACCTTCGGCCAGGTCGACGTACCAGGGCGGATCGACGGCAATGATCATCTCGGCCGAAGGTTCCGGCTTCAGGTAGGGGCGCTGGAAGCCCATGCCATCGACCTGCCAGCCGATGCTGGCCGGGCGGGTAGCGCTGGCATTGAGCGGCAGGCCGAGATCGTCTTCCGGATAAAGCCGGTGGCTGGCCGCCATGCGCTGCAGGATTTCGGCGCCATGTGTCGGTCCGAGGCCGAAAGCCCGCAGGCCTGTCTCGTGGCCGCGATCGGCCCAGATCAGGCGCAGGATGCCGAGATCTTCTTCGGTGACGAACTGCGGCGGCGTGACCAGGGCGCGGTCGACCTTCCACCATTCTTCGGCACTTTCCGGAAACTTGCCCTTACGGATCTCAATGCCGAACTGGCGCTTGTCCGCCGTCCATTTCAGGATGTAGAACAGCTGCTGCCGGGCACTGGCCGGGCGGGCCTTTTTCTTGGCGACGGCAATCGAGGTGCGGCGCAGGTCTTCAACCCAGGAGAGGACGCTGTTGCTGACGCGTTCCTTCGGGTTGCGCTCCTCGATGGCCTTGAGCAGCATGGCTGCGACGTGCTTGCAGTGGCGGCCGACATTGCAGGTGCAGCGGCTGACTACCATCATCTCACCGCTCTGGGCCTGACTCAGGTAGGCCTGAACTGTATAAGGCGTCTTGGCCGAGCCGGGGACGACGGCGCTGAGCTGGCTGCCATTGATTTCAAGGTCGCGGACCAGATCAACGTAGGGCTTGGCCTTGTTGATGTCGCGGGTGGCGAACCAGTCGGCGACGTGCTCAGCGGTGAAGGTTTCGAGGGTGACGACGGCCATCGGGTCAGGCGAACAGCGCGCCGACGAGCAGGGCGAGCAGCAGGGCGATAATAGCCAGCCAGCGATTCTGCTGATGCTGGGCGGCGATCAGTTGGGCGAGTTGAGGTTGCAGGTCGGCCTTGGTCGGGTTGGACAGCGCCTGATGGACGAGGCGCGGTAGTTGTGGAATGGTCCGCGCCAGATAGGGCGCTTCCTGCTTGAAGGTCTTGATCAGTCCGCGCCAGCCGATCTGCTCGCTCATCCAGCGCTCGAGGAAGGGCTTGGCGGTTTTCCAGAGATCAAGCTCGGGGTCGAGCTGGCGGCCGAGACCCTCGATGTTGAGCAGGGTCTTTTGCAGCATGACCAGTTGCGGCTGGATCTCGACGTTGAAGCGGCGCGAGGTCTGGAACAGTCGGAGCAGGATCTTGCCAAAGGAGATGTCCTTCAGCGGACGGTCGAAAATCGGCTCGCAGACGGCGCGGATGGCCGCTTCGAATTCATCGACCCGGGTGTCTTTCGGTGCCCAGCCGGATTCGATGTGCGCTTCGGCGACACGCTTGTAGTCGCGGCGGAAGAAGGCGAGGAAGTTCTGGGCGAGGTAATTCTTGTCCGAATCGGTCAGTGTGCCAACGATGCCGAAATCGAGCGCGATGTAGCGGCCATCGGGGGCGACGAAGATGTTGCCCGGGTGCATGTCGGCGTGGAAGAAGCCGTCGCGGAAGACCTGCGTGAAGAAGATTTCGACGCCGGCCGCCGACAGTTTGGAGAGGTCGATGCCGTCGGCGCGCAGCTTGTCGATCTGCGAGATCGGCGTGCCCTTCATGCGCTCCATGACCATGACCGTCGAGGTGCAGAAATCCCAATGCACCTCGGGTACGATCAGCAACTGCGAGTCGGTAAAGTTGCGGCGCAGTTGCGAGGCGTTGGCGGCTTCGCGCATCAGATCGAGCTCATCGCGCAGATATTTGGCGAATTCAGCGACCACTTCGCGCGGCTTCAGGCGCTTGCCGTCCGACCACAGCTTTTCAAGCAGCATGGCCAGGTTGTCCATCAGCGCCAGATCGTGCTCGATGACCGACAGCATGTTGGGGCGCAGGATCTTGACGGCGACTTCATGGCCGCCATCCTCTTCGCGCAACTTGGCGAAATGGACCTGGGCGATCGAGGCGGAGGCAATCGGCGTCGCGTCGAATTCGGCAAAAACTTCGCTGGCCGGACGGCCATAGGCCTTTTCGATTTCGGCCAGGGCGAGCGCCGAGTCGAAAGGTGGAACGCGATCCTGCAAGCGGGCAAGCTCGTCGGCAATGTCGGGGGGCATCAGGTCGCGCCGGGTGGACAGCACCTGGCCGAACTTGACGAAAATCGGGCCCAGCGACTCCAGGGCAAGGCGCAGGCGGACGGCACGTGGCGTGGACAGGTCGCGCCAGAATTGCAGGGCATTGGCGATGCGCACCAGGCGGCCGCTTGGCTCGTGTTCGAGCACCATCTCGTCCAGGCCGAAACGGCTGGCGACAGAGGCGATCTTGAGCAGGCGAAGGATGCGCATTGGACGGTAAACGCCGGCCGGGCCGGGCAGCAAAGCTAAACGAGCATGTTAACACGCCAACGCGGGTTGCGGCCCGGCGATTTGGGGGTGTTGGCAATGCGCAGGCCGGTGGCCAAAGTCGAGGCTAACTATCTTGCAGGTCGGGCGCTTCAATGGGATAAACTTGCTAACCGACTGTCCCGGTGCCATGTCTCGCCACCCGAAGCCAAATATCGCGTCCATGAACGACCCAAAACAGCCCTCAGATATTGCGCGGGAAGCGCTAAAGCGCCTTGCTGTTCGTCACTTGCAGCCGACGCCTGCCAATTATCAGGCGTGCTACAACGAAATCGCCGGTATTCCGAACATCCTTCCTTTTCCGGAAGTGCCGTTGCGCCACTTGGCGACTCAATTGTCGCCGCGCAATAAGCGGCAGCAGCAATCGCTCGATTTGCTCGACTCGGCGATTGGTCGGCGTAGTTGGCAGTGCGTTACCGATGCGTTGAATACTTTTGCCCAGGCTGGCGTTGTGTCGCCACCCGCCGAACCAGCCTCCTCGTCGGTGGAGTCGTTGCCTGGCGAGTTTGCCAGCAAGCTCGCCCGTCTTGTTGAGGGCGTGTTGCCTGCGCTGGGCGACGATAATTCGCGGGTGGCCGGAATGGCCAATGAATTGCTGTTGATGCTCAAGCAGACGACGGTCGAGCTACCTTCCGTTCAGGAGCTTCTGGCCAATCTGGCTTACCAGATGTGCGCTGCTGCCGAGGAGCAGGTCGAGATCAAGGGGGCCCTGCTCAAGCTCTTGCACATGATCATCGAGAATATCGGCGAGCTGAGTGTTGATGACAGCTGGTTCAAGGGGCAGATCGATGGTCTTCTGGCGGCGGTTGCCCCGCCGTTGACGCTGCGTCATCTCGATGAGATGGAGCGCCGCTTGCGCGACGTGATGGAAAGACAGGGGCGCGCCAAGTCGCGTTCTGTCCAGGCGCAGGCTGAAATGCGTCATATGCTGGCTGAGTTCATCGAGCGACTGGCGACCATGAACCGTTCGAGCAGCGAGTTCGAGGGGCGTATCGAGGAAAGTGCGCGCCAGATCGAGAGAGTCTCTAGCGTTGATGATTTGAGGCCCTTGCTTGATGATGTGATCAGGGCGACGCATGCGATGGCCGAAGAAACCGCGCAATCCCGCGAGCAATTGAAAACGCTGCAGGATAAGGTGTTGATTACTGAATCGGAGCTGATGCAGTTGCATCAGGAGCTGGATAACGCCAGTGCCCTGGCCCGCCACGACCCGCTGACCGATGCCTTGAACCGAAAGGGGCTGGACGAGGCCCTGGCGCGCGAGGTTTCCAGCATGCGGCGCAAGGATTTGCCCCTGTCGATCAGTTTGCTTGACGTCGATAATTTCAAGAAACTCAATGACCGGCTCGGTCACGATGCCGGCGATGGGGCCTTGATCCATCTGGCGGACGTTACGCGGAGCAACATGCGACCGAGTGATACGCTGGCCCGCTACGGTGGCGAGGAATTCGTCGTCCTGATGCCGGATACGACCCTGGAGCAGGGTATTGAGGCGATGACCCGTCTGCAGCGCGAGCTCACCAAGGCGATCTACCTTTCGGGTAATGAAAAGATACTGATCACGTTCAGTGCCGGGGTGGCTCAGCTGGCACCTGATGAAACCGGTACCGATGCCATCCGGCGAGCCGATCAGGCCATGTATCTGGCCAAGCGCTCCGGCAAGAACCGGGTCATGGGGGGCTGACTGCGCGTCATGTCACCGATGTCGCAGATTCAAGGCTTTTCACCGGTCGTCGATGCTCGCGCCAGGATCCTCATTCTCGGCAGCATGCCGGGGGAGGCTTCGTTGCGTGCCGGACAGTACTACGCCAATGAACGTAATGCTTTCTGGCGGATCATCGGAGATTTGATCGGTGCCGGGCCTTCGCTGCCTTATGCTCAGCGCCTGGAAAGCTTGCAAGCGGCCGGGATTGCCTTGTGGGATGTGATTGCCACCTGTGAGCGCTACGGTAGTCTGGATTCCGATATTGTTCGCGGCTCGGTTTGCGTCAATGACTTT
>JAGTRV010000194.1 GCA_018262245.1 Pseudomonadota bacterium
CAATTTTCTGACCATTGGCTTCGCGCACCAGCTCTGGCGAAAACGGCTCGATCATGCCGTGCTCTGCCGCCATACGGCGTATCCACTTATCTGATTTGATGGTCATTTTTCCGGTTCCGAACGACAAAAAACAAAGGCGGGATTTTACCCGCCTTTGTGTGTGGTTTTCACAAAAACTTAAGTGTTCTGAACCACGATATTGGGGAATTTCGAGGTCATGTCCTTGGCCTTCTCGGCAATCTTGACCGCCACGCGGCGGGCGATGCCGCGATAGATCTCGGCCGTGCGCGAATCCGGGTCACCGACCACGGTCGGCTTGCCGCCATCGGCCATCTGGCGAATGGCCATTTCCAGCGGCAGGCTACCCAGGAATTCGACGTCGTAGTCCTTGCACATCTTTTCGCCACCGCCTTCGCCGAAGATATGCTCTTCGTGGCCGCACTTGGAACAGATATGGATACTCATGTTCTCGACGATGCCGAGGATGGGGATATTCACCTTTTCGAACATCTTCAGACCCTTGCGCGCATCGATCAACGCGATGTCCTGCGGCGTGGTGACGATCACGGCGCCGGTCACCGGCACCTTCTGAGCCAGCGACAACTGGATGTCACCGGTGCCTGGCGGCATGTCGACGATCAGATAATCGATATCGTGCCAATTGGTCTGGCCGAGCAGCTGGTCGAGGGCCTGGGAGACCATCGGGCCGCGCCAGACCATCGGCGTTTCGACATCGACCATGAAGCCGATCGACATCGCCTGCAGACCATAGGCCTCAAGCGGCTCCATGCTCTGGCCGTCCTTTGATTCCGGCTGCTGACCGGCCAGGCCGAGCATTTGCGGCTGTGACGGACCGTAGATATCGGCATCGAGAATTCCGACACTGGCGCCTTCCTGAGCCAGGGCCAGGGCCAGATTGACCGCGGTCGTGCTCTTGCCGACACCGCCCTTGCCGGAAGCCACTGCGATGATGTTCTTGACGCCCGGCATCAGCTTGACGCCCATCTGCACCGAGTGAGCGACGATCTTGGTATAGACGTTGGCCGAAATATTGCCGACGCCCGGCACCGAACGCACGGCAGCGATCACCTGCTTGCGAATGGGATCGATCTGGGTCTTGGCCGGATAGCCGAGCTCGATATCGAAGGCGACATCGTCACCGTCGATCTTGATATTCTTCACCGCCTTGCCGGCGACGAAATCCTTACCTGTATTGGGATCGACCGCAGCAGAAAGTGCAGCCTTGATTTGCTGTTCTGAAAGACTCATGAAATCTCCGGTTTTGGGTGACCGCCGGGAATACCCGACCAATTTTGTCTAGTATAACCCAAACCCGGAGAGAGGATCAGGCCTGCTGAACCGTATCCAGTCGATAACCCTGGCCATACACCGAGGAAAGCATCAAGCCACTTTCACCGGCCAGTCCCAGCTTCTTGCGCAAACGGCTGGCATGCGTATCGACCGTGCGGGTATCGACCCCCGCTTCCTTCGACCAGACGCTGGTCAGCAATTCTTCCCGCGACAGCACGCGGCCCACGTTACGCAACAGGATGACAGCCAGTTCGAATTCACGCTGGGTCAGTTCGACGTCCAGCCCGCCCAAACAGATGCGCCGCCCCTCAAGATCGATTTCGATGCTACCGAAGCGCAGGGTGCTGGAACGCGGCTTCCGGCGACGCAGCAAAGACTGAACCCGGGCCAGGAACTCCATGTAGCGAATCGGCTTCGGGACATAGTCATCGGCGCCGAGACGCAGGATATCGGCGGCCGCCTCTTCATCGGTACGAGCGGTGCAGAACAGGACCGGCACTTCCCAGCCACAATGTTCACGGACTTGCTTCAGAACTTCGTCACCACCGATATCCGGCAGATTCCAGTCAATGACGAAAAAGTCGAAACTCCGGCTCTTGAGGGCCTCGATACAAAGCTTGCCCTCGGCAAACACCTCAACCTGATGGCCTTCACTCTTTAAAAGCGCCTTCAGGACCTCAGCCTGGCTTCTGCTGTCTTCAACGACCGCAAAGTTCATATACCCTCCCATTTTTGTTGAATTTTGCGCCCAACCAGCCCCCGGAGCAACAATGCCACCGGCAAATTTACCAAGTGATCACACTCGTTTACTTTCCGTAACAAATTCAGGAGATGCTAATGAATCTCCGTTTGCAACTCATCACCATGATTCCTCGCGGTAAAATCGCGCTTTACCTTTAAAGCACCGGCCTCTCATGTCGCGCAAAATCCTTGTCACTTCCGCTCTGCCCTACGCCAATGGCGCCATTCACCTCGGCCATCTGGTCGAATATATCCAGACCGACATCTGGGTACGATTCCAGAAGATGTCCGGCAACGAATGCTGGTACGTCTGCGCCGATGACACCCACGGCACGCCGATCATGCTGCGCGCGGAAAAGGAAGGCATCACCCCTGAACAACTGATCGCCCGCGTACATGGCGAGCATTCCCGCGATTTCGCCGGTTTCCATGTCGGTTTCGACAATTACTACAGCACACACTCCGACGAAACCCGCGACTGTGCCAATGACATCTATCTGAAGCTGCGCGCTGCCGGCCTGATCGAAACACGGACCATTGAGCAGTATTACGACCCGGTCAAACAACTCTTCCTGCCCGACCGCTTCATCAAGGGCGAGTGCCCGAAGTGCGGCGCCAAGGACCAGTATGGCGACAACTGCGAGTCCTGCGGTGCCGCCTACGCGCCGACCGACCTCAAGGAACCGTACTCCGCCATTTCCGGCGCCAAGCCGGAACTGCGCACCTCCGAACACTATTTCTTCAAGCTGTCCGACCCGCGCTGCGAAGCCTTCCTGCGCCAGTACACCAGTCGCGACAACGGCGTGCTGCAGAACGAAGCGGCCAACAAGATGCAGGAATGGCTGGGCGCTCCCGGCGAGAACAAGCTGACCGACTGGGACATTTCACGCGACGCGCCCTATTTCGGCTTCGAAATTCCCGATGCGCCGGGCAAATACTTCTATGTCTGGCTCGATGCACCGATCGGCTACATGGGCTCGTTCAAGAACCTGTGCGCGCGCAACGGCCTCGACTTCAACGAATACTTCAAACCCGACGCCAAGACCGAGCTCTACCATTTCATCGGCAAGGACATTCTTTACTTCCACGCCCTGTTCTGGCCGGCCGAACTGGCCCATGCCGGTTTCCGCACGCCGACCAAGATCTTCGCGCACGGTTTCCTGACCGTCGATGGGGCCAAGATGTCCAAATCGCGCGGCACCTTCATCACCGCCGAGAGCTTCCTGAAGACCGGACTGAACCCTGAGTGGCTACGTTATTACTATGCGGCCAAGCTGTCGGCGACGATGGAAGATATTGACCTCAGCCTCGATGACTTCGTCGCCCGCGTCAATTCCGACCTCGTCGGCAAGTACGTCAACATTGCCAGCCGTTCGGCCGGCTTCATCACCAAGCGTTTCAATGGCCAACTGGCCCCGGCCGCTGCCGACCTGCCGGCCATCAAGGGCATCCAGGAAGCCGCCAGTCGAATCGCCGAGCTTTATGAAGCCCGCGAGTTCGGCAAGGCCATGCGCGAGATCATGGCGCTGACCGATGCCGCTAACCAATACGTCGACAGCGTCAAGCCGTGGGAGCTGGCCAAGCAGGAAGGCAAGGAAGTCGAACTGCACGCTGCCTGCAGCAATGCGCTGAACCTGTTCCGCCTGCTGACCGTGCTACTAAAGCCGATCCTGCCCATCGTTGCCGAGAAGGTCGAGAAATTCCTCAACATCGCCCCGCTGCACTGGGCCGACACGCAAAGCCTGCTCGCCGGCGGCCATGCGATCAATGCTTACGAGCACCTGATGACCCGCGTCGATCCCAAGCTGATCGAAAAGCTGGTCGAGGCCAACAAGGAATCGCTGGCTCCGGCACCGGAAGCCCAGTCCCAGCAGCGCCATGCCGAACACCAGCAAAACGAGGTGACAGCCGAAAGCCCGTGGGAACCGTTCTGCAATATTGACGACTTCATGAAGGTCGATCTGCGCATTGTTCGCATCGCCAACGCCGAACACGTCGAAGGCGCCGACAAGCTGGTGCGCCTGACGCTGGATGTCGGCAACAACGAAACCCGCAATGTCTTCGCCGGCATCAAGGCGGCCTACGACCCAGCGCAGTTGATCGGGCGACTGACCGTCATGGTCGCCAATCTGGCACCGCGAAAAATGAAATTTGGCCTGTCGGAAGGAATGGTTCTCGCGGCCTCTGATGGCGAAGGAAAAACCCCGGGAATCTTCCTGCTATCGCCGGATTCCGGCGCTCAGCCAGGCATGCGCGTCAAGTAAATTGATGCCAATGGAAACGGCCCGTTAAGCGGGCCGTTTCCATGCTGCGATGCAACAAAAACTCCCATGAACTTCAAGTATCACTTTAACTTAGCACCCCAATCTAGCTACAGGGTTTAGGCTTTTGAAACTATCCACAAAAACTGTGGATAAGTCTGTGAATGAAACTGGAGGCAATGCGCTAAGTGACCGTTCCACAAGGTTTTTTGTTACCCTGCCTGAAACTTAAGCTCATTCGCAACCAATTGATTTAAAACGATATATCAAAATCACCGGTTAATTCAACAAATACACCAGCCCATAATCACCCCGTCTCAACAAGCCCCCGCCACTGTGCATAAGTCAAACCTTGACATTCAGTTTGTCAAGTCTTTTAGAAGACTATTTGCCAACCACCATCGAGTACCGCCAATTCCATGCTCAAACCATCAATCCGCCCGCCACGCCCGCAACTTACCGGACCGATCTTCGCCTATGCCCTGGCCGATGTTTTTGGCCTGTCTTGCGTTGGCATTGGCGCCAGCTGGTTTGCCGCCGGCAAGGGGGCCATCATTGCCAACTTTCCGACCTCAATGGCGGAGGCCGTCATCTGCACAGCCGGTGGTGCAGCGGTCATGCTCTGGTCGGTTGCCCGCATCCTGCGCGAGATCGCCAAGCAGGCGCCGGAAATGCAGGCCCGCTACGATGCCTATATCGCCGCCAACCACCCGGACAAAATCCGCCCTGGTAGCGAAAAAGACTAGTCGCCAGCCTTGTTGTTTGGCTTGAGCCAGTCGGGCAACTCACGACTGCCGGCATTGTCGATGATGTACTGACGAACCAGACGACGCACCACCTGCGATGATGTCAGGTCATTGGCCGCGCAGATTTCCTCAAAAATTTTCTTCTTCTGGGGATCGATCAGGATCGTCAGACGTGCAGTTCGGTTCTCCATGCTTCGCTCATATTAGGGTTGTGTCACACCATATTAACATGTGATTAACATTGACGATTAATCATACACTCATATAATGCAGCGCTTACCCTGTGAGCCCATTCCATGAAAATCACCTTCCACCCGAAGTTGCTGGATTGCCTGCCGACCTACAATCGAACGCAGCTAGGCCAGGACATCGCGGCAGGGATCACAGTTGGCGTACTTGCGCTGCCACTGGCCATGGCCTTCGCCATTGCCTCCGGCTGCTCGCCGACCGCCGGTATCTGGACGGCCATCGTCGCCGGCCTGATCACCTCATTGCTGGGCGGCTCACGCGTGCAGATTGGCGGCCCGACCGGTGCCTTCATTCCCATCATCTACGGCATTGTCGCCATTCACGGTTTCAGCAACCTGCTCGGGGCGACCATGCTGGCCGGCGTATTCCTGCTAGCCATGGGCCTGGCCCGCATGGGACAGCTGATCCGCTTCATTCCGGTGACCGTCGTCATCGGCTTCACCAATGGCATCGCGGTCGTCATCTTCCTCGCCCAGATCAAGGATTTTTTCGGTCTGAAAATCGAGAGCCTGCCCGCCGAATTTTTCCACCGCATCAAGACGCTGGCTGCCTACGCCGACACAGTCGACCTGCCAACCCTCGGGCTGGCCTCGGCCTGTTTCATCTTCCTGCTTTCATACAACTGGCTGGCCCAGCGCATCGCAATACTGCGCCGCGCCCCGGGCCCGCTCGCTGTCCTGGTCGTCGGCACCCTGGTTTCCTACATCTTCGACCTGCCGGTCGAGACCATCGGCAGCCGCTTCCACGGCATTCCGCAGGAACTGCCTCACTTCGGCCTGCCC
>JAGTRV010000012.1 GCA_018262245.1 Pseudomonadota bacterium
TGATGAGCAATTCGCTATTGCCGCCTAAAAACGGTTAGCCGGGGCTGCTAGAGCCTTGTTACCAAAGATAGCCGGCGGGGACTTCGGTCCCCGTCGTCACGTCCACATTCCAGAATCAGCTATCCAGCCGGAAAACGATAGGCACGATGACCGATGCCTCGATTGGCTCGTCGCCACGCTTGGCCGGGATGAAACGCCAGCGGGCCACGGCCTGGCGCGCCGCTTCGTCGAGGCGGTCGTAATTGCTGCTTTTTTCCAGATCAACCGTCGCGGCGGTGCCGTCGCTGCTCACCCGGACTTTGAGCAGGACCTTGCCCTCTTCACCAAGGCGGCGCGACAGCGGCGGGTATTTGGGTTCCGGATTGTTCAGGTAGGCCGCATTGAAGCGGGCAGCTGTCACCGGAGTGGCAGAGGGCGCAGTTGGGGTGGGGTTGGCCGCGACCCGGGCGACGGGTTCGGGGGCAACCGGGGCTGGCGGGGCGACCGTTGGTGTGCTTGCCGTGACCGGTTTCTGATCCGGTGTCATGGCCAGGACCGGGCGCGGCTTGGGGGCAGCGGGGGCGACCGGTGCCGGTTGTGGTTTCGGCGTGCTGACCGGCTGCACTACCGGCGCCGGGCGCAGGGCTTCGATTAGTTTGACGGTGAGTGGGCCGGGTGGCGGGATGTCGAGCTGGCTGACGACCTTGCCCAGCGGGTAGGCGAGCACGGCAGCGTGCAGGCCGATGGCGACCAGGAAAAAGCGACCGCTCCTGCGCCATTCAGGCAGTTCTGGTTCGAAATGGAGAAGTCGCTCGGCAGACATTTTTCTATTTTACGTGTTCGCTGGCCCACTGTTCGAGTTGTGCTGTCGGCAGGACCCCGGAGTGCCCCTTGCGCTGCTGCCGTCCATCGTAAAAGTAGGTGCGCGGCAATTCGCCATACCAGCGGCGGTCGATTTCATAACGCAGCCGTTCGGGCTGGGCGTCGGCGAAGATCCAGCGTGCCTGGGGGGCAACGCCGTAATCCTGGGCCAGTTGCTCGAGTTCAGGGGCTTCGGCCGGCGTATCGGTGGCGACCAGGATCAGTTCCAGTTTCGGATATTTGCGGACCAGTTCGCCGAGGGCCTTGAGCTCGGCCGGGCAATGCGTGCAGCTGGCCGACCAGAAACCGAGGATGAAGGGTTTCCCTTTTTGTGCCCGTTCGATTTTTTGCAGGGATCCGCTGACGAAGGGGCGCATCTCGGCCTGGGCCAGACCGGCGATCAGCAGTGCGGCGATCAATATGGCGAGGCGCTTCATGGCGCAATCCGCGAGCGTTTCAAACCATCTGCCGTGGTATTCCAGACCAGCCAGGGGATACCACGGTCGGTGAGCAGCAATGGATCGTCGGCGGCACCGGCGGTGCGGGCCAGACTGGTCGGGGCCGACCAGGTCTGGCCCCGGTCGCGCGAGGTCATCAGGCGGATGTGATTGAACTTGCCGTCGAATTCCCGCCAGACGAGTACGACCTTGCGCCCGACAACCGCCACTTGCGGGTGTCCGGACTGGGCATCAAGCTTGCCGAAGTGGAACGGACGGCTCATCGTCTCGCCGTCGATGCGGCGATAGTGCAGACCGGGCGATTTTTCGGCGCCGGTAAACCAGGCGATGTGGCGACTGCCTTCGTTGTCGATAGCCAGTGCGCCGCCATGGTGCGGACAGGCATCGATTTCCCAGCCATCTTCAGAAACGCGGCGCAGCGGTTCATCGAGGCGGGCCAGCGCGAAGTCGCGGACGTTCTTGCCGAAAATCTGGCGCCAGAAAACGACCGGGGTGCCGTCGCTGTCAGCGGCCAGGCCCAGGCGGCAGCATTCGCAGGAGTTGTCGGCCAGCTTGCGGTTGGTTGCGAAGCTGCGCCCGCCATCGGTCGAGCGGGCGGTGTAGATGGCCGCACCGCGATAGTCCGGGTTGCCGGTGCCGTCCCGCTTGTCGATCCAGGCCAGCGTCACGCCGCCGGCATCGGCCAGCATGGCGTTGAAGCGATGCGTGATCGGGCGGCTGTCGTCATTGACGGTGACGGGTTCGCTAAACGTCTGGCCGCCATCTTCGGACACCGAGAAGCGGACGTGCCCGGCAAACGGTTGCGGCAACGCCTGCGTCCAGCTGAGATAAACCCGCTGCCCGGCAACAGCGATCTGCGGGCGGGCTTCGCCATCGGCCGAGATCAGCTCGGGTTGGCGGTTGACCGTCACCGCTTCGCTGAAGGTCTTGCCGGCATCCCTGGAATGGCTGACGAAAATCTGCTGGCCGATCACGCGGGCCAGCCAGAGTTGGCTTGCGTCGAATTGTGCAGCAATGGCCAGGCGGGGCGCCGTCTGTTGTTTTTCCAGCCAGACCTTGGCGTAGTCGACCTTGGGCTTGGTGTCGTGGGCCAAGTGGTCGGCATGGTCATGGGCGGCCGCCGTGTCGGCGAGCAGCAGTGCGGCCAGCAAGACGCTAGCGCGTGCCGAAGTCTTTACCATTTGGCCTGGATCCCGACGGTAAAGGTGCGTGGCAGGCCAGGGGCGAAGGTCGGGTAAATCACGCCACCGGCGGTTTGTGTTCCGGTACTTTCCGCGTAACGACGGTCGGTCACGTTATGCACGTTGCCGAACAGGCTGATATCGCGGTACAGCGGATAAGCGCCGCGCAGGTTAAGCAGGTCGTGACCATCGTACTTCGTGGTGTTGGCCTGGTCGGACCACCAACTGCTGAAGTGCAGCCATTCGGCCTGGACCATGCCGCTCTTGGCATCGCCCCAGGTCAGGCGGGTATTGGCGATGGTGCGGGGGGCGAGTTCCATTTCCTTGCCAGTGTAATCGATCGTGCCAACGCGCCACTCGCCATAGGTGTGCTTGGCGTGCGAGAGGGCGGTATCGAGTCGCCAGGCGGAAGCGATCTGGACGCCGAGGCCGATTTCGATCCCTTTGTGCAGCGTCTTGCCGGCATTGGTCGAGGTCGTGATGTTGGTGACCGGGTCGCGGTAGCTCAGGATGTCGTCGGTCTTGGTCATGTAATAGACCGAGACCTCGTAGTTTACGGAACGGTTAATGTTGCCACGCAGGCCGGTTTCGACGCTGTCGACCTTGATAGGTTTCAGGTTGCTGGCGGCGATTGCTGCGGCATTCGCTGCAGCGGCGCTGGCGGCGACGGAGGGTCGGAAGAGCTGGCCTTCGGACGGGGCGCGGAAGGCGTGGTTGTAGGCGGCGAAGGCGTTCAGAGAATCGCTGAAGGCGTAGGTGGCACCCAGCTTGGGACTGAGGTGGTTGAAGCTCAGGTCGCCATCGGCGACCTGCCCGTAATAGGCGGAGCCGACGACGACCGGAGAGGTACCGTAGCGGTTGTCGAAACGGTAGGTGACATGGTCCTGGCGCAGGCCGGCAGTGATGCGCAGCTTTTCGATCGGCGAAATCTCACCATGCACATAGGGCGAGATTCCCTGATAGGTCACGTCGTAGTCATAGACCCGGGCGCCCATCGTGTAGCCGGTGTAGATTTTGGTGTAGCCGCTGCCGGTCGAGGTCGTGTTGATGCGGTTTTCGATGCGGCTGCCTGGACTGTGGTCGAGGTCGATACCGACGATGAAACGGGTGCGCAGCGGCTCGAAGTCGTGGCGATACTTGATCTGGGCGCCGAAGGACTGGTTCTCGGTGGTGTAGATGGTCGGGTCGTAGGACAGCGACCAGTTGGCCAGCAGATCCATCGAATCGTTGCGGTAGTAGGGGGTGATGCTGAGCAGCGAGTTGCCCCACTCCTTCTCGTAGGCGGTCGACAGGCGGAAGGCGTCGACCTTGCGCAACGAGATCGGGGTGTAGTTGGCCTTCGGATTGTTGTCGTAATCGTTCTTCGAGATGGCCGAGCTGCCGGCTGTCTGCTGGTCGATCTTGGAGAAGGTGGCGACCGTCTTCAGGGTTGCATCATCGCCGATAGCGCTGTCCCAGCGCAGGGTGCCGCTCTGTCGATCGTACGCGGTCTTGTCGCGCCAGCCGTCGGTGTGGCTCAGGTTGAGGTCAGCCCGGAAAGCATGGTCGCCAAAGGCGCTGCCGCCGGAAACCATGGTCCGCGCCCAGCCGTAGCTGCCGCCTTCGAGCGAGCCTTCGATTTCCGGTTTGGTCGGTGGCTTGCGGGTCAGCACATTGACCACGCCACCGATGGCATCGGAGCCGTAGAGCGCACTGCCTGGTCCCTTGTTGATCTCTATGCCGCCGGCCATCGGCAGGTTCACCTCGTACAGGGCGTTGTGGTTGAAGAAGCCAGTGGACCGGGTCGGGATGCCATCCTCCAGGTAGAGATAGACGGGGTTGGTGGTCAGCGGCTGGCGGATGGCCGTCTGATGGCCCTCGCCACCGGTGACGTTGACCCAGACGCCGGCGACCTGGCCCATGATTTCGCTCGGGTGCGTCGGCTTGACCTCGCGCAACGTTTTTTCCTTGATGACGCCGACCGTGGCCGGCGTTTCGCTGACCAGTTGCCCCTCACGCGTGGCGGTAACGGTGACTTCGGCCAGAGAGGTGTCAGCTGCGACTACTTGGGTAGAGGCAAAGGCCGAAAGGACCGCCAGCGCCAACGGCGCGAGTGCAAAACGCTTCATCATCGAATCCTAATTGATTTGTATCAAAAAATACTTATGAAACAGATGGTTAGGAGCGGATGATACGGAGCGCACCGGTGCGCGTGAATGTGGCAAATTGTCGCACCCCTGGCGCCATGCCTTGGGTGGCAAGCTTTTCAGGGGATTGCTACGCCGAGCGCGAAGCTGCGGGTGGCATGGACGCCGTTGATGCGGATCGAGCGGATCATCTCGCTACGCTCCAGTTGTTTGACGATGCGCGAGATCGTTTCGAAACGCAGATCGGTAATATCGGCGATGTCCTGACGGGTGGGCAGGACGACACGGCCAGCCTGATCGGCGAGTAGCCGAATCAGGCCGAGGACGCGGTCAGTGGCCTGGCCGCCGCGCAGGGCGACCAGTTCGGCCGCCCGTTGCTGGGCATTGGCCAGCGAGGTGAGCAGCGATGCGCTGTCGGCAGCTTCGGGGCCTTCCGGCCAGGGGGTCAGGCGGCACTGGGTCAGCGCCGTGGCGCGGAAGGTGTAGCAGCCGAAGAGCAGGGTTTCGCAGCCGAGAATGTCGCCGGCAATGGCCAGGCTGGCAAACGTGGCCAGGCCATCGTTCGCCATGTTGTCCAGACGGACGACGCCTTCACGCAGGCGCCAGCCATTCCCCGGGGCGCGGGCCGAGTAGATCAACGCACCAGCTGGTAAATGTCCTTGGTTATTGGATGAGGTGGCAGACGTTGCTCGCATGGTTTTTCCTTGTCCAAAAATGATAAAGCCCCGGCCAGGGCCGGGGCTTGCCAGGTTCAATGGCTTAAAACTTGACGTTGAGTCCAGCGTAAATCGAACGCCCCATACCGGGAACTACAATGCCCCAGGCCGGCGAATAAGTGCCAGTGGTACTCATGGTGGTGCCCTGGCCGGTGTAGGCCCCCCCGAGCGGCAAGTAGTAGAAGCGGTCGAAGAGGTTCTCGACACCGAGGTCAATACGGACGTTTTTCCACGTGTAGCTGGTACGCAGATGGGTCAGACTGTAGCCAGCCGTGTGGATCTCGTTGCGGGCCGAGGAAACATCGTTCTTGCCGCTTATCCCAACCAGTTCAAGTGCGTTACTCCAGCTGCCGTATTGGTGCGTGAGTGCCAGTTTTCCGTTGAGCGGCATGATGTTGTACAGGTTACCGCCGGTGTCGCGGTTTTCACCTTTTGTGTAGTTCATCAAGCCGCGCAGGCCGAACTCACCCAAGCCGGTTTTAGCCAGCGGCATGCGGCCGGAGAGGTCGAGGCCGTAGAGGCGGGCGGACTGGTTGGCGTATTTGAGGACGACAAACTGGTTGTTCGTGATCGCGAAAGCAGTCAGGCGTGTTGCATCGATGTAGTCATCGACATGGGTGTAGTACGGGGTTGCCTTCAGTTCCCAGCTACGGTCTGCAGCATGCCAGTCGAAGGTGAAGGAAGCGGTGTAGGCCTTTTCCGGTTTCAGATCGAGGTTGCCGACATAGCCGTTGCCATCGCCGACGAAGTTGTTCATCAATGCGGCCATGGTCGAAGTCGACCAGGTGTAGCGCTCGTACAGGTTGGGCGAACGAACCTTGCGGGCCAGTCCGAACTCTATGTCGGACATGTTGTTCGCCGTGTACCGGGCGAGGGCTGTCAGGTCGACATTGTTGTCGCTGCGGTTATGGTCGCGGTTGTTGAAGGTGTTCGCATCCGTAGCGTAACTGCTGCTATAGCCCTGAATATCACCGGCATCGGTTTCAACCCGCTCGTACCGAGCGCCGAGCAAGGTTGTCCATTGCTTGCCGATACGGCGTTCCCATTCCGCAAAAGCGCCGAGGCGATCACGCTTGCCATCCTTGATATTGTCGAAGGTATTGGGGTACATGCCGCCGCCGGAGGCCGGCCACCAGTCGTTGAGCGTGTAGTGCTGGTACAACGTACCGATGCGCAGCAGATCATTGGCGCCGAGCTCGATATCGGCTTTCAGATTGACACCTGTCGTTTTGCTGCTTGTGTACATCGGCATGCCTGCAGCACAGCCTGACATGCCGCCCGTGATTGGTGAGCAGGGGGTGCCGTTAAGAGAGTTCGACCCACCCGACATGCCGCTGTACCAATACCGCTTGTCTGCCCCGAAGTCCATGAAGTGATCCACCGTCTCATGGTAGGCGCGAGCTTCGAACGTACCCCAGTCGTACTGGCCGAGATAGCGCAGGTTGATGCGCTTCTGCTCGTTATCCAGCATGTCCATCCGCTGGTTGGGGTAGAGCTGGTAGGGAACGTCCTGATAACCGAACTTGGCTTCGACCAGGTGGTTGCCGCCACGCACGGCGAAGCCGAGGGTGTGGGTGCGGCTTTCGTAGGCCGTCGAGCCGACTTCGTCGAGGGCCAGCGTGTGGCCAATGCGGCCAGTCGTTGTCCACGTCTTGAAATTACCGCCAGCCTTGTAGTTGTCAGCCTTGGCCAGGGCGCCGGTATAGCTGATGCTAATGTTTTCGGTTGCTAGCGTGGCAGAAAGGTTCCCGCCCTGAGCATTGTTGTTGCTGTGGAAGAAGGCGCCGATTTCACCCTTGGCCAGGAGGCCCTGGTCCGGTGTCGCGAATTGAGGAGCGGCCGACTCGGCAACGATGGCGCCGCCGATACTGTCCCCGCCAACGCTGACTGGAGAGATGCCAGCAAATACCTTGATCTTCGATACGTTGGTTGGGTCAAGGTAGGAAAGCGGTGGGTTCATGTGGTTGGGGCAGGAGGCGATGAAGTCCATGCCATCCACGGTGATGCGCAGGCGGTCGTCGGCTAGGCCATGGATGACGGGCAGGCTGGATACACCGCCGGCACCGTACAGGCTGACGCCGGGTACATCGCGCAGCAAGGCAGCCGTATCGCGGGTGATGGCATGCTGGGCGGCAATTTCCGCTGAGCCGATTTGCTGCGGCGTGGCCGCGTCACGAATCTTGCTCGCGCTAACCACTACCTCATTCAATGTTGTTTGGGCGGCTGCCTGTTGCGCTGCCAACGATGAAAAGGCGACGGCCAACGCCGCCGCCAACGGATGGATGCGATACCCCATGAAGCTCTCCCTGATTTATTGGTATTTAAGTGGGCGCTAATTGTCCGGGAGTTGCAGGGGGGCGGGAATGTGACAAATTGTCGCGCGACAATTTGTCTAATTCCAAAGAAGGAAGATCGAACCTAGGATGCCGGCATTCCTGCGTCTTTTGCTCAAGCGTCGATTGCCCGCCGATGTCTGTTTTGGGCGTCAGAGCGTTTTTTGGAGAATTGCCATGTCCGGACCAATGCTGCGGTTTTGCCTTGCCCTCTGCCTTTCCCTGTTTAACCTGAGCAGTTTCGCCGCCAGCGCGGACGAGGAGATGCGGGAGGCTGCCATGTTGCTCAAGGGCGGTGAAGCTGGGCGCGCGGTGGCGATCTGGGAGGCGCAGGCGGCCAGAGGCAATATCGATGCTGCCTACAACCTGGCGGTCATCCACCAGTATGGCGATGGCGTTCCGCTCGACTACGCGAAAGCGATGCGCTGGTACCGCCAAGCTGCCGACCAGGGCGACAAGGTTTCGCAACTCCAGATCGGGCTGATGTACCAGATTGGTCAAGGCGTGCCGGTCGACGAAGCCGAGGCGCACCGCTGGTTTACCATGCATCGCAAACACCATCTGCACCATGAGCATGAGCCGAAGATGGTTGCCTGGCGTCAGCAGGCGCTGGCCTTGATCGATGAGCGCGATCGCCGTGAACAAGTTGCCGCTTCGCGCGCCAGTTCGGTTCAGGTGCTGGCCGAACTCAGGCGGCGGGCCGGGATGAGTAGCGAGCGGCCGATGGAAACGGCGGCGCTGGAGCCTGCATCAAGCATCCGCTGATTTGGTGCGTTTAGCCTAGAGGTAACGCAGCAGCATGCTGATCACTTCGTCAGCCCGGAAGGGTTTCGCGATGAAGTCGTCCATGCCGGCGGTGATGCATTGTTCCCGATCTTCCTCCATGGCATTGGCGGTCATGGCGACAATTGGCTGGCGTGGCAGCTTGAGTTCTGCTTCCCGGATGCGCAGGAGCCGGGTTGCTTCGACGCCATCCATTTCGGGCATCTGCATGTCCATCAGAATCAGATCGAAGGTGTCGCGTTCGACCGCGGCCAGCGCTTCCAGACCATTGACGGCAATGGTCACGCGGCAGCCATAGCGGGAAAGCAGCTTTTCGGCGATTTTCTGATTGACCGGCGTGTCTTCGACCAGGAGGATTTGCTTGTTGGTCAGTTTGCACTGCGCCGCTTCCTTGTCGAGTTCGGCGATCTTCGGGGTCGATTTTTCGGCCTGATCGAGATGGATCAGCAAATGAAAGCGGGTGCCTTCGCCCACCGCACTTTCAACGCGAATCTCGCCATGCATCAGCCGGACAAGACGCTCGACAATCGAGAGCCCGAGGCCGGTGCCACCATACTTGCGCGTTGTCCATTCTTCGGCCTGGGCGAAGGGGTCGAAGATATTGCCCAGTTTGCTGGCCGGGATGCCGATGCCGGTATCAGCGACGGTGAAGTGGACACGCCACAGCTTGCTGTTTTCGAGGGTTTTCTCGCAATGCACGCGAATGGCGACCTCGCCATGCTCGGTAAATTTGAGTGCATTGGACAGCAAATTGTTGAGCACTTGCTGGATGCGCACCGGGTCGCCCAGAAGGTGTTCGGGGAGTTCGGTGTCGGCGGCCCAGTAGAGGCGCAAGCCCTTGTTGGCAGCCACCGATGAATAGAGCGCGACCACGCTGTCCAGCAAGCTGCTCAGGTCTAGCGGAATGTGTTCGAGGTTGAGTTCACCGGCATTGATCTTCGAGAAATCGAGGATGTCGTTGAGAACACGCATCAGGTTGTCACCCGAGGATTTAACCCAGGTCAGGTATTCGCGTTGTTCCTCGGTGAGCTCTGTGGCCAGCGCCAGTTCGGTCATGCCCAGGATGCCGTTCATCGGCGTCCGTATTTCATGACTCATCGTGGCCAGAAAGGAGGTCTTGGCGCGGGCTGCCGTCTCGGCGCTTCTGGCCAGTCGGGCCTGTTCGTCGCGTGAGGCGGTGAGTTCAAGAATGCGCTCGGCCACAGCCCGTGACATGGCGTTGAAGGCGGCACCAAGGCGCCCTACCTCGTCGTTGCCTTCGGGCACCGGTGGCGGGGTCAGGTTGCCGGCGGCAACTGCTTCGCTGGCCTGGGTCAGGCCCGCCAGATGGCGGGTCAGGAAATAGCCGAGCAGGATCATCAGACCGGCCGAAAGCAGCATCTCGATCAGGGCGATGAAAATGCCTTGGGAGAACAACTGGTTATGGGCGGTCCGGATTTGCGAGAGATCGATGCCGATGTGCAGCGAACCCATTTTCTGGCCATAGGTAACGACCGGAACCAGCACGTCGTAGCGCGGTTTCTGCTTGTCGGCATCAAAGATATTGAGGTGCGGGTCGGCTGGCGGCAGGGCTGCGCCTTCCGGCCAGCCGCTGCTGGCCACCAGTTTTCCGTCATTGTTGGCAAGCGCCAGGTAATCGATGCCGCCAACCTTGGTGCTTTCGTCGAACACCGCCTGCACGGTGGCATAGTCGCGCTGGGCCAGTGGCGCCACGATGGCGGCGATCAGCACGGGGGCGATTTCCTCGACATGCTGCTCCGCCTGTCGGCCCATATGGGTGGTCAGCAGGCGCAGGCTGTTGGCGACCAGCAAAGTCAGCATCACCGCTTCGATGGCAATGGCGACGATCAGCAGCCGACCTCGCACCGAGCGAAGCGGCGATGTGAATTTCATTTTGAACTCAGCGCCTGCCGCGTTTCAGCGACATACGGGTCCATCGCCTCAAGTTCGCGCGGCTTCAGGCTGCGATAGCCATCCAGCTTGTTCTGCTCAAAGTAATTCTTGCCTTCGGGGGTGGCGGCAAACGACCAAAGGGCTTTTTCGATGCCCTTGCGCTCTTTGGCCCAGCGCTTGTTGAGCATATAGACCCGGCCGGCCATCGCTTCGCTTTCGGCCAGGATGCGCATGCGGGGGCGGATATCCGGCGGCAGCTTCTGGTAATTGGCCAGCGACGTAAAGGCGGCGGCGGCCTCGCCGGCGAGAACCTGGCGGCTGACGCTGTCGGCGGCCGAAACGTAGCGGACGGGAACGTCACCGAGATTCTGCTTTTTCAGCCATTGCTGGCCCCACAGCGTGACCAGCGAAGTGGGCGACAGTCCGAGGACGGATTTCCCTTTCAGGTCGGCCGCTGTGTGGATCGGCCCATTCTTGTCCACCAAGGCTACTGCCTTGAATTCGGCGACATAGGTCAGCAGCGGCAGGTAGGCGGCATCGGTCTGGTAGAGGCGGGCCTGGTGCCCGGTCGTGACGGCGATGTCGTATTCCTGATTCAGGGCGCGGCGGGCAAATTCGCTGAAATCCGGGGCAGTCTGAACTTCCACGGGTTGCTTCAGGGCTGCTTCCAGAGACCGGCGCAGCGGCTGGTACATTTCCAGAATCACCCGGGCGCTGGTGTGGGGGGCAATGCCCAGTACGAAGGGGCGGGGTTCCTCAGCCCAAGCCGGGCCAAGGATGGTGGCGCAGGCCATGCCAAAGAAAAATTTCAGGAAAAAGCGGCGCAAGGTGGAGGGATTCCGGTCAGGCATTCAACTTGTCCAGTGCCTCGCGCAGCTTCATCGGCTCGTCGAGGCGCAGGATGCGGCGGACGTTGGGGGCGAGTTCATTGACTTCGGCCTTCAGCACGCGATTCTTGACCTTGAGGATCTGCGACGGGTGCATCGAGAAGATGCGCAGGCCCATGCCGAGCAACAGGCGGGTGAGGTCCGGGTCGCCGGCCATTTCGCCGCAGACGGAAACCGGAACGCCGACTTTTTCCGCCATCGACAGCGTATGGGCGATCAGCATTAGCACGGCCGGGTGTAACGGGTCGTAGAGGCCGGCCACCTGCTCGTCTGAGCGGTCGATGGCCAGCGTGTACTGGATCAGGTCATTGGTGCCGATCGACAGGAAATCGAGCCGGCGCAGGAAAAGACCGACGGCCAGTGCGGCAGCGGGGATTTCGATCATGCCGCCGACTTCGATGTTTTCGTCGAAGGTGGCTTTTTCGCCGCGCAGGCTGGATTTGGCCTGCTCCAGTGCCGCCAGCGTCTGGTCGATTTCGTGGGCATGCGCCAGCATCGGAATCAACAGCTTGATCGGGCCGTGTTTCGAGGCGCGGAGGATGGCCCGTAACTGGGTCTGGAACATCCGCGGCTCGGCCAGCGACAGGCGGATGGCCCGCCGGCCGAGGGCCGGATTGGTCTTGACCCGGTCGCCGGCGTTGCCTTGCGGGTTCAGATCCTTGTCGGCGCCAAGGTCGAAAGTGCGGATGGTGACCGGCCGCCCGGCCATGCCCTTGACCACTTTTTTGTAGGCCTCGTACTGCTCCTGTTCGTCCGGCATGTCGCCGCGGTCAAGGAAAAGGAACTCGGTACGGAACAGGCCGATGCCCTCGGCGCCGCAATCCAGGGCTACCGGAACGTCATTCGGCAGTTCGATATTGGCGAACAAATGCACCGAAACACCATCGATCGTCTCCGATTTTGCAGTCTTCAGGCGCTTGAGCTTGGTCTTTTCGAGCTCAATCTGTTCTTTGCGCAGCTGGTACTCGTCAAGTACCCGCTGATCCGGATTGACGATGACAACGCCGCGCATGCCATCGACGATCAATTGCTCGCCATCGCGGATCAGTCCGCGCGCATTTTCCAGGCCGAGCACGGCCGGGATCGCCATGCTGCGGGCGAGGATGGACGTGTGCGACGTGGCCCCGCCCACGTCGGTAATGAAGGCGGCGAAACGGTGTTCCTTGAAGGCGATGGTATCGGCCGGCGACAGGTCGTGGGCGACGACGATCAGTGCCTCTTCCTTGGAACGTTTGGCCGTTTTCAGGGCATTTCGGCTGCGGTGGCCGAGCAGTTCCTTGACGACGCGTTCGACCACCTGCACCACGTCGAATTTGCGCTCGCGCAGGTAGGGGTCATCGAACTGCTCGAATTGCCCGACCAGATGCTCCATCTGCTGGACCAGCGCCCATTCGGCGTTGCAGCGGCGCTCGCGGATGATGTCGCGCGGCTTGACGGCCAGTTCCGGGTCCTCGAGGAACATCGTGTGAATGTCGATGAAGGCATTGAGCTCGGCCGGGGCGTGCTCGGTGTTCTCCTTCATCAGGATCAGCTCTTCCTTGACGGCATTGACCGCCATGTCGAAGCGCTCGATTTCCTTGTCGACCATGCGCGGCGCCAGGGTCAGGTGCGAGACCTCCAGCGTGGCGTGCGACATCAGCATGGCCCGCCCGATGGCGATGCCCCCGGAAACTCCCAGGCCGTGCAGTGTGAAGCTCATGGCGGCTTATTCCCCCTCGCCGAAATAGTCGGCGATCAGCGCCAGCAAGGCTTCCATCGCCTCAGCTTCGTCGGCACCATCGGTTTCCAGCGTGACTTTCGAGCCCTTGCCGGCGGCCAGCATCATCACGCCCATGATGCTTTTGGCGTTGATGCGGCGCGTGCCCTTGCTCATCCACACCTCGCACTTGTACTTGCCGGCGAGCTGGGTCAATTTGGCGGAAGCGCGGGCATGGAGGCCCAGCTTGTTGATGATTTCGGTTTCGGTCGTCAGCATGTTCTTAATGTTCCCGCATGTTGAAAATGCCGTCACGACCGCCATCGCGGGCTCTGACGAGCAGGGTTTCCATGCCTTTGTCGCGATAGGTCAGGGCGCGCAACAGCATTGGTAGATTGACCCCGGTCAGGCCTTCGACGCGACCGGGTTCGAGCAACTTGAGGGCAAGGTTGGCCGGCGAAGCGCCAAATATGTCGGTCAGCACCAACACGCCCTCGCCGTTATCGAGCGGTTTGAGCATCTCACGCGCCAACGCCAGCAGATCCAGCGGGTCATCCTGAGCCGAGACGCCAAGCTGGTTAACTTGCGCCGGACGCTTGTTCAGCACATGACAGGCATTCTGTATGAGTGCCTCGCCATAACTACCGTGAGTGATAAGCAGAATCCCGATCATGCTTCGGATTCTAACCGAAGCATTTTACCTGCGGCTGACGATCAATATCCCAATAACAACAAAAGTGGCTCCGGTCGTCTGTTCCGGCGAAATATGTTCGCCGAGTAGCCACCAGCCGAAGCCGATGGTCAGCATCGGGCCGACCATGCCGAACAGCGAAGCCCGCCCTGCCCCGATCCGCCGAATGGCCGCCGACTGGGCGAACACCGGCACGATGGTGGCGAAGATCGCCATCGCCAAGCCCCAGCCATAGACTGGCATGGGCTGGATGAAAGCCGAGAACGGTTGGGTCGCCATGAAGTGGAGCAGCGTGACGGCTGACGAGACCAGCATGGCCAGTGCCGAGAAGCGCATCGCGCCGAGCCGGGCGATCATCGGCGCACTGCCGGACAGGTAGAGTGCATACGAAACGCTGGAGCCGAAGACCAGGGCGCCGCCGATCAGCACATTGCGCGGTTCGCCCAGCCCGAGGTCGTGGATGAACGCGAAGCCGATGCCCGTGTAGCACAGCGCTACCGCGATGCCCTCGCGGCGGGTGAAAGGCTTGCCCTGGAACAGTACACCGATCAGGATGGTCAGCGTCGGGTAGGTGAACAGGATCAGCCGTTCCAGCCCCGCCGAGATGTATTCCAGTCCCCAGAAATCGAGAATGCTGGCGCCGTAATAGCCCAGGCAGCCGAGCATGACCAGTTGTCCCCAGTCGCGCCGCGACAGGCTGGCGCCCGCCTTCTGCCCGGCCAGCCCGACCCACAGGAAGACTGGCAGCGCAAAGCCCATGCGCAAGGCGAGCAAAGTGATGGCATCGACGCCATACGGATAGGCCAGCTTGACGAAGATCGCCTTCAGCGAAAAGCCGAGTGCTGCCAGCAAGGCCAAACCTGCACCATAAGCATTCGTTTTTTCCAAAGTCGTTCCCGGGTAGTTTGTGGCAGAGCGTATTAAAAGCCGCGTCAGCAGGCAGGGCAATTGGTATTATTCAAATCAAGCATTCGTTCTGGACGAAACCATGCGTTACGATCTTCCCGACCTGCGGCTGGTCGCCGCGATTTCCGATTCCGGCAGCCTGACCCGCGCGGCCGAACAGGTGCATCTTGCCCCATCCTCGGCCAGCCATCGGCTGACGCAGCTTGAAGCCGCCCTCGGCATCCCGCTCTTTGCCCGCCACGCCCGCGGCCTGACGCCGACGCCGGCCGGCGAATCGCTGCTTCGTCATGCCCGGCAGGTCTTCGCCCAGCTCGAACAGATGCATGCCGACCTGGCCCCCTACGCCAGTGGCCTGCACAGCCAGGTCACCGTTTTCGCCAATACCAACGCCATCAACTGTTTCTTGCCGGAAGACCTCGGTGATTTCCTGCGCGAACATCCGCACATCCAGGTCAGCCTTGAAGAGCAGCCGAGCCCGGCAATCATTCAGGCGGTGGCCGCCGGGCAAGTGGAAATCGGTGTGGTCGCCTCGGAGGGAGGTCTGGCCGGTGTCGAAACCCGGCCCTATCGGCAGGACAGGCTGGTGCTGATCGTTGCGCCCGGCCACCCGTTGGCCGAAAAGCGCGAACTGGCCTTCGCCGATGTGCTGGCCGAGCCTTTCGTCTGCCTGCACGCCGGCAGCGCCATCCACACCTTCATGATGAACCACGCCGCCCGGCTCGGCGGCCGGCTCGATGTACGTATTCAGGTGCGCAGCTTCAGTGCCGTTTGTCGCATGGTGGCGGCCGGGGTCGGCATCGGCATGGTGCCGCGCTCGTCGATAGGCGCCGCCGATGCCCTCAAAACCATAGAAATCACCGACCAGTGGGCGCCCCGCGACCTGCAACTCTGCATTCGCTCAAGGGCCGCCCTTGGTCCGGCTGCCGCGGCCCTGTTCGACCATCTGGCTGGCAAGGGAGGCGTCCGGGCTGAAGCGCCACCGTCGGCCGGCTGACGATTCGGCGCCTCGGCCGGAGCCGAATTTTTCGCCCGGCGTGCCCAGGTGGGCGGTGAGTGCGAGGAAGGGCGCTGTATTGGTCGCCCGCTATCTCGCCTGGCGTTCCTTTTCGTAGTCCGAATAGCTCTGTCGGTTGATCCGTGCCAGGCAACTATCTACCTCGCTGGGTGGAAGTTTTCGGCACTGGTGTTCGGAGCTTTGTTGCCCTGCCTCGTAGGCGGTCTGGCAGCCGCAGAGGGAAAGCAGGCAAAAGGCGAAGATTGCGCTTGGTCGCATGGCATTTCTCCATCCGGGAAGGCTGAGCGGGAATGCCATTGTGCTTGACGCGAAGCTTTGTGCAAAGCGTGGCCGGACAAGCCTCGACCAGTCGCGGTTTGAGCGACTGGTCGCCTTGGCGCGCAGACTACAGCGGGCGCTTGACCGTCAAGGCGCCGCGAATCTGGCCCTTGGTATAGCCGGTTGCCTGGTCGTGCGGGTAGCTTTCAGCCAGCTTGGCCTTCAGGCCGGCATCGAAGTTTTCGGCGGCGCCGTGGCAGTTCAGGCAGACATCGCCGACTGGCAGTGCCTTCATGTAACGGAACACCTGCTTGCCGTCGATGGTGACGATCTCGCTCTTTTCCAGCGTGTCGATTTTTTCGCCGTTGGCGGCGCGGATATTGAAATCGGCCAACTGGCGAACTTCCCACAGATCCGGCGTGCCGCGCTCGGCATTGCGGGTCTTCAAACTGACGCGGCGAATGTCCCAGCCGGTCTCCTGACGCTTTTCCTTGATCAGTGCCGGCGCCTGTTCCTTGCACACCGGAATCGCTCCCGCCACACCCTTCGCGGCGACTGCTTCCTGCATGGCATTCACTACCTTGGGAACGACAGGCAGCACGGTCTTCTTGGTGTCGGCGGTCAGCGTGCCAATATCCTGCGCCAGGGCAGGCAGAGCGGCGAAGAGCAGCGACAGGGCGAACAGGGGTTTCATGGCGATCCTAACTAAATCATAAAACGCTAATGCTACTCCGGCTCGCCCTTGCCGTCATCATGCCATTGTCAGCCAATCGCCATGGGCGGCGTCTTCGCCACGGACGCAGGCGAAATAGGCCTTCTGCAGACGCCGGGTCAGCGGCCCGGGGCGACCCGTACCAATGCGCCGGGCATCGACTTCGACCACGGGTGTGATCTCGGCCGCCGTGCCGGTCAGGAAGACCTCATCGGCGCAAACCACCTCGTCGCGGGTCAGGCGCTTGCTGCGCAACACCAGGCCGGCCTCCGCGGCCAGCGTGCAGACCGTACGACGGGTGATGCCGTCGAGCGCCGAAGCACTGTCCGGCTGCAGCAATTCACCATCGCGGACGATGAACAGGTTTTCGCTGGAGCCTTCGGAAACATAGCCATCGGTATCAAGCAGCAGCGCTTCGTCGTAGCCGTCGCGGCGCGCCTCGCGCACGGCGAGGATGGAGTTCGAATAGAGCGAGATCGCCTTGGCACGGCACATCTGCACGTTGGGATGGTGCCGGGCGTAGGACGACACGCGGACGCGGATGCCCTCCTCGATCGCCTTGCCGCCGAGGTAGGCGCCCCACGGCCAGGCGGCGACCATGACCTGCGCTGCCGCACCGGCCGGATCGACGCCCAGTTTTTCAGCACCGAGAAAGACCAGCGGCCGGATGTAGGCGCTGCTGAAATTGTTGCGCGTCACCGCCTCACGGCAGGCGGTGGCCAGTGTTTCGCGGTCAAAAGGCAGGTCAATGGCCAGGATGTGAGCCGAATCCTCCAGCCGGCGCAGATGCTCGGCGAGCCGGAAGATGGCCGGCCCACGCGGCGTTTCGTAAGCACGGATGCCCTCGAAACAGCCGTAGCCGTAATGCAGGGTATGGGTCAGCACGTGCACCTTGGCATCGCGCCAGGGCAGCCACTGGCCGTCGAGCCAGATAAATCCGTCGCGGTCTTGCATGATGGATTTCCTCAAAATGGGGTGAAACCGGCAGTGGCCGGAGGGCCGCGTGAGGGTGGCGCGGTGGGTTCCGTCGGGGCCGCTACCGGGTAGGTGGGCTGCTGGCGGAGCTTTGGGGTGAGGCTAGGATGGGCCGGTTTTCGGCCTCGCTCAAACGATTTGAATCGTTATCGAGTGAATCAGGTTCATCCGATGGCTGAAGCTGGCTTCAAGTCACCTGGCGAAAAACTTCATTTTTGGCTGGTTTTTCGGGTGGAGCGCAGCAGCCAGCGAATGAAGGCCATGATCGCCGGTTTTTCCTGCACGGCTGGCGGGGCGACAATGTAAAAGCTGCGGTCCGCGCAATCCTGCGGAAAGGGTCGAATCAGCCGGCCTTCGGCCAGATAGGGTGCGGCCAGCGTGCCGGCCATCAGGGCCACGCCGTGGCCGGCGACAGCGGCTTCAAGCATGAGCAGCGCGTCTTCGTAATTCGGGCCGGTCGACGGTTCCGGGTGCTGGATGCCAGCCGCCGCGAACCAGCGTTGCCATGACAGCAGCGGATGGCGCAGCAAGCGGACCTGATCGAGATCCTGCGGTGTATTCAGGCTGGCCGCCAGTCCCGGACTGCACACCGGAAAAACCCGTTCCTCGAACAGTTTCCAGGCGAGCAGACCGGGCCATTCCTCCTCGCCATAACGCAGCCCGATATCGGCCTCGCCGTTGAGCAGCGGGCCGAGGCCGGTGGCGGTGCCGAGGCTGAATTCGAGGTCCGGGTGGGCCTCCTGATATTCCGCCACGCGCATGACCAGCCACTTGCTGCCGAGCGCCGGCGCTGCCGAAATGCGCAGCCGTTCGCGTTGAGGGGCGCGTAGCACGGCGCTGGCTTCGTCGAGTCGCAACAAGGCATCGCGCACCACGGCCAGATAACGCCGCCCGGCGGTGGTCAGCACCACGGCCCGATGCCGGCGCTCGAACAGCGCCTGGCCGAGATGTTCCTCCAGTTGCCGAATGCGATGGCTGATCGCCGAGGGCGTCAGGTGCAGGGCCTCGGCCGCAGCCAGAAAGCTGCCGAGCCGGGCGGCGGCTTCGAAGGCGGGCAGGGTGTGGAGCGGCGGCAGGTCGTGCATGGTGGCAGGCCGGGGGCGAGTGATTGGGCTATGCCGAGTATTCTGCCCGAATACAGCCGGTTCGTTATTTCGGTCGTCTTGACGCAGCGCACAATATGCCTTCAAAATGGACCAATGAACTGCGAAATCTCCCTGTTTTCCCTGAAGGCCCCGTCTCGCCGCATCCTGCGTGCGTGGCGCGTTGCCATTCGTCCGGGGCCGGGGTGAAGTAGTCGATTTCTCCCAGAATTCAGCAAAGGCCGCGGATTTGAACCCCGCGGCCTTTTTGTTTGCCCCTTGTTTATCCCTGATCGAAAGGAAGCGCCATGACCCGTATTGCCCACCGAATCGCCCAATGCGCCTCGCTGGCTGAAGTGCGCCAGAACATCGACCGGCTGGATCGCGAACTGGTCATGCTGATTGCCGAGCGCGGGGCTTACGTGACACAGGCGGCTGGTTTCAAGAAAACGGCTGTCGAAGTTCCGGCCCCGCCGCGGGTGGTGCAGGTGCTGGCCAAGGTGAACGCTCTGGCGCTGGAAGTCGGTGCCGAGCCGGCCGTGGTCGACGCCACCTGGCGCGCCATGATCGCCGCCTTCATCGACAGCGAGCGCCTTCATCAGGCCGCCTTGCATCCTCCTGCGCCACAAGCGAATTGAACCGGAGAAACCTATGTCCGTCCCCCTCGCCTATCTCGGCATCGTCCTGATCTGGTCCACCACGCCGCTCGCCATCCAGTGGAGCAGCCAAGGTGTCGGCTTTGCCCTCGCCGTGCTCGCCCGCATGGTGATCGGTGTCGTTGTCGCCGGCCTGCTGGTCGCGCTGTGGCGTATCCCCTTTCCGCTGCATGAACGGGCACGCCGCGCCTATCTGGTCGGCGGGCTGTCCCTGTTCGGCGGCATGGCACTGACCTATTGGGGCGCCCGCTATGTGCATTCCGGGCTGATTTCGGTGATGTTCGGCCTGTCGCCGCTGGCCGCTGCCATTCTGGGTGCGATCTTTGTCGGTGAGCGCTCGCTGACGCCGGTCAAGCTGATCGGCATGTTGCTCGGTGCTGTCGGTCTGGCGACCATCTTCATCCACGGCGACACGCTGGGCCATGAACACGCGCTGGCCGGGCTGTTCGCCGTGCTCTGTGCGGTCACGGTCTACTCCGGCGGCATGGTCTGGCTCAAACAGATCGGGGACGACAGCCCGCCGCTGGCCACCACCGTCGGTTCATTGACCGTGTCGCTACCGCTGTTCGGGCTGGTCTGGTGGCTCAGCGGCGCCCAGTTGCCCGCCGTCGTGCCGCCGCGCGCTGGGGCGGCGGTTGTCTATCTCGGTGTGTTCGGCTCGGTGATTGGTTTCGCGCTGTACTACTACGTGATCAAGCATCTCGAAACCTCGAAAGTCGCCCTGATCACGCTGATTACTCCGGTCATCGCCCTGCTGCTCGGCAACTGGCTCAACGGCGAAACGATCGGCTTGCGCCTGTGGATCGGCACCGTGCTGATCCTGGTCGGCCTGAGCGTGCATCAATGGGAGATGCTGGCCGGCTTCCGGCGGCGCACCTGAGTTGGGTCATCGGGGCTGGTTCAGCGGCCCCGATGCTCATCTGACGACGCCCTAGCGGGAGCGCCCGTCGATATGGGTGACCGCCAGCGACGATAGTTCGACCCCCTCAAGGCAACGCGCATTGATCGCCGCCTTGCGATTCCCGGCCGGGTCCGTACCCTCGCCAAACGGATGAATGCCGCACTTCGGGCAGAAGTGATGCTTGATCGACTGCTTGCCGAAGGTGTAGGTGGCCAGATTGCTCTCCGGCGTCAGCAGGCGCAACTTGTCGCGCGGCACGAACCAGTGCAGCGAGCCCATGCGCGAACAGATGGAGCAATTGCAATCCATGACCTTGGAGAGCTCACCCTCCACTTCGAAAGCGATTTGCCCACAGTGACAGCTGCCTTTGTAGATCATGCCGGTTCTCCTGGATTGGTGAAATTGGGTGTGGCGGGAAGCTTATTGCGGAATTTCAGGTTCAACCAGCGCCGCCAGTTGCCCCAGTGATTCCTGCCAGCCGAGATAGCACATCTCGACCGGAATCGCGTCCGGAATGCCCTCCTGCACGATATTGAGCTCGGTGCCACATAACACCGGCGTCAGCGAGATGGTTACCTGCAGAACACCCGGCAGATTGGGGTCGTCGAACTGGTCGGTATAGCGCAGCAGTGCGTTGGGAACGAGTTCGAGATACTCGCCGCTGAACGTATGACCTTGCTGCGTCGTGAAGTTGGTAAACGACATCCGGAAAGTCCCACCCACCCGCGCTTCCATGTGGTGAACCGTGCAGGTGAAACCATGCGGCGGCAGCCACTTGGCCATTGCTTCGGGGGTCGTAAAGGCGCGATACACGCGCTCGGCCGGGGCTTTCAAGACGCGGTGAAGACGAACGGTGCCTGGCATGGTGTTGTGCTCCGGTGAAGGGGTAGGCGTTCGACGCATTTTTGGGAGGGAGGTTCTCCGTTATTCCCGCTTGCTGACGTAGCGGCCGCTGACCCAGCGTTGCGCTGTCGGATGGATGCGGTACCAGCCGTTACGCACCTCGTAGATCGCCAGCAGCGCGCCATTGGCCACGGCGCCGAGTTGGGTGCCATCCACGCCAGGCTTGTCGCGGATGCGGAGCGAGGGCGTATTGACCTCGCCCTGGAACAGGGCCTGCGGCGGCGCGGGAGGATTGGTTGCCGCGCCCATCGCCGCGGCGATCAGCGGGAGAAAGCCGGCCTGGGCGGCGGCCACGCTGTTGCCACCAAAGAAGGCGGTGCCGGGGCAAGACTTGGTATTGCCGCTGCCGTTGGTGCGTTGTCCGGTATTCAGATCCCACCAGTGGTGATAAACCACGTGATCCGTGTCGCAGGGCAGGCCAAAACGCATCAACAGCCGCGCATTAACGGTCACGATAGCCTTGCGCTGGGCATCGCTCATGACGTCCCCGCCCAGATCAAAATTGCCCAGGTTCTCGATGCACAGGCCATTTTGATTAGCTCCCTTGATGCCGGCCGGAATCGTGTTGAAGCTGCGGCACAGAACAACGTCGCCATCCGGGAATACGGTCAGGTTCTGGGCGATTTCAGCAAATCCACGCTCCAGATGGGAGCGCTCCATGCTTTCACACAGGGCGATGTGGTTATTGCCCTTGAAATGGGCATAACCCGGAATATAGGTATGGTGGTTCTGGATGAGGCCGATCTGCCGGTCAAACCGATTGGCATTGAGCCAGCCGGTGAATTCGACCAGCGACATGCGGACGAACTTTCCCTTTTTTTCCATGGCGTTCCCCTGTTGGTGAGAGATGCATCATTCGTGCAACAACTAGCAGTACTGGTCTGCCCAGTATTGTTTTAAGGACTGGAGTATTCGTGTTCATGACGCACAACGTTGAAAATCACCGGACGAAGGCAAGCGCAGCTTGCCGGAGGGGATGTTAGCCAACAGTGGCACGTGTTCCATGTTTTAGCCCACGCGCGACAACCAAGGCGCCATAAATGACCGGAAGATTTGGCATTAGCGTTTGAAGTTCTCCCTCCGCGACTCCCAACATCGCTTCAGCAGCTTTGAGGTAGCCCTGCCCCTCAAAAACTCGAAACTCTTCAAGGATCAGGTTGTGAGGACTGGATTTCACCAAATACCCCATATTTCCTGTTGCTCCATCGAGGTGCTGAATATTTTCGTAGAAGAAGAGACCAACAGAGTCGTTGCAGATAGGCTCAGCTAAACCGAATTTCAATTTGTATTCTTCGATCCGCTGTCGGGCTGATCGGTAATCAGCATGAGCGAGGGAGTCAGCGCACTGACGGATGACAATTATTTGATTGTACTTTTCGGGGAGAATGTCCTTTATGTGGCGTTCTAGTTTTTTGCGAGGGTAGTCCACATGTTTCCGAACAAAATCATCAAACGAGTGGCGTGTTAAATGCTCCTTGTGAACGCTTGCTTCCGCAAGCAGCCGAATATGAAACTCCACTCGACGCGCTCGTGCCATCAATTCGAGCATAGTTTCGACGGATTGCTCGAAGTACTGCGCCAAGGCGTTTGCGTTCTTATCCATGTGGCTAACTATTAAGTAAGCCTCCCAAAATGGCAGGCATATTCATCAATACAAAATTTAAAAATTACGTCAAACCATATGGATGATGGAAATATGTGTGTCCGAAAGTGGCTGTAAATACCATGCATCCATTTTGCATCGGAACATCAATGCTATCTGTTCCAAGCTTCGGGTACGAGCATAGTGAATGGCTATGCCGTTGGCAATCTTGTGTGGCCTGTTGAGCGCAGTTCGGTCTGCAGAAACGAAAACGCCTCGCGCTAAGGCGAGGCGTTGTGCGTTGAGGTCCGGCAGTTATCGGAGGCTGTTTATGCCGATGGGAACGCCCTTTGCATCGACGATCTCCGAAATCACCCGGAAGGCTTTCCCCTGGATGATCGACGGCAGGCGGACGAAGTTGGCCTGTTTCGCCAGGTCGTCACCGCGCATGAATGCCTCGGTGAAAAAACGGGTGACCTGGATGGTTCGTTCCGGATTGTTGGAGACTCGGGGCATGACGATAAAAGTGCCCATCGTGATGGGCCAGCTGCTTTTCCCGGTCTGGTTGGTCAGCGTCTGAGTGAAGTCGCCGGTCTGCTTCCAGACGCTCTGGGCAAGCGCTTCACGGAAGGTGTAAGGCCCGGCTTCGACGATGGCGCCGTCCGCATTCTTCATGGCTGCCCCCGTGAGCTTGTAATCCAGTACGTAGTTGTAATCCACGTAACTGATGCTCCCGGGCGTCGATTTCACTGCTTCGGCAACGCCCTTGCTGCCCTTGACCGACGTGAACGAGGCTGGCCATTTGAGGTTCGTGGCAACGCCCATCTTCTGTTTCCATGCCGGACTGACCTTGGCCAGATAATCGGCAAAGTTGTAAGTGGTGCCAGAGCCATCGCTGCGGACGACCGCGACTATCGGTTTCGCGGGAAGGCTCAGGCCGGGATTCAAGGCGCGGATCTCAGGTGCATCCCAGTGCTCAATTTCCCCCAGGAAGATTCTGGCCAGCGTGGGGCCGTCCAGAACAAGCGGTTTTTCCATCTTGGGCAGGTTGATGACGGGAACTGCGCCGGTGATGACCGTTGGAAAGAGGATAAGGTTGTCCTTGGCCAGTTGCTCATTTTTGAGAGCGACATCCGTGGCGCCGAAATCGGCCTGACGGGCGCGAGCTCTCTCGACCCCGGCCGATGAGCCGACGGGATCGTAGTTCAGCACGAAACCGCCTTCACGTTTCAGTTGATCCGCCCACAGCTTGTAGATCGGGTAGGCGGCAGACGACCCGGCACCGGTCATCGGTTCTGCGGCGATGAGGGTGCTGGCGTATAAAAACAACGCGGCGGCTAGCAGTGCTGCTCTGGACATTGGAGATTGCATTTTTTCCTGTTTTTGTAAGGGGGGCGGCAACTTGCACCGAGCTGCCGTTGCGAGGGCGCGGATTTTACAAAATTTTCACGAACTTTCCCCGGGCGCTAGGCTGCTCACCATATCGGCAGGCCATCGCATCGAATGGGTTTGGATCGACTCGCGTTAGCTCGTCAAATCAAAGGTAAGTTCAATTAATCAGCGCCGTCCGCCCAGGATTGACCCCAGCACCCCGCGCAGAATCTGCTTCCCGATTTCCCGGCCAACCGTGCCGGCAACGCCGCGAGCGGCGCTCTTGGCAGCACTTTCGAGCACGCCTTCGCGATGACCACCACGCGGGCCGGTGGTGCCGGTCAGGATGTCGCCGAGGCCGCCGAACAGGCCACCGCCCGAGCTTTCCTGCGGGGCGGGGGCGCTTTGCCGGGTTTGCGGCGCTTGTTCATAGCGCGGCTGTTGCTGGTTGGCATGGTTGCCCCAGTCGCTGTCGTTGAGGCTGCTGTTGCCGGCCGGTGGCGCCGGAATGGCACCGGGGGCGGCTTGCGTGGCGGCAGGTTTGCCGCGCAGGATTTCGTAGGCGGATTCGCGGTCGACAGTCTGGCCGTAGGTGGCGAGCATCGGCGAGGCGTTGATCATGGCCTGGCGTTCGTCGGCGGTCAGCGGGCCGAGGCGGGAGGCGGGCGGGAAGATTGTGCTGCGCTCAACCATGGTTGGCCGGCCCTTTTCATCGAGGAAGGAAACCAGCGCTTCGCCGACGCCGAGTTCGGTGATCACGGTGGCGGCATCGAACTTGGGGTTGGCGCGCATGGTTTGCGCTGCAGCTTGGACGGCCTTCTGGTCACGCGGCGTGAAGGCGCGCAGGGCATGCTGGACGCGGTTGCCGAGCTGGCCGAGGATCTTTTCAGGGACGTCGAGCGGGTTCTGCGTGACGAAATAGACGCCGACGCCCTTGGAGCGGATCAGACGGACCACCTGTTCGACCTTGTCGGTCAGCGCCTGCGGGGCGTCGGTGAACAGCAGATGGGCTTCGTCGAAGAAGAAGACGAGCTTGGGCTTGTCCAGATCGCCGGCTTCCGGGAGTTGTTCGAACAGTTCGGAGAGCAGCCAGAGCAGGAAGGTGGAGTAGAGCGCCGGGGCTTGGACCAGCTTTTCGGCGGCGAGGACGTTGATGACGCCGCGGCCGTTTTCGTCGACCTTCATCAGGTCGTTGATATTGAGCATCGGTTCGCCGAAGAACTGGTCGCCGCCCTGCTCTTCCAGCGTCAGCAGGCCGCGCTGGATGGCGCCGATCGAAGCGGTCGAGACATTGCCGTATTCGGTGGTGAAGTCCTTGGCGTTTTCGCCGACGTACTGGATGCAGGCGCGCAGGTCCTTCAGGTCGATCAGCAGCAGGCCCTTGTCGTCGGCGATCTTGAAGACCAGTTGCAGCACGCCGGTCTGGGTGTCGTTCAGGTTGAGCAGACGGGCGAGGAGCAGCGGGCCCATGTCGGAAATGGTGGCACGGACCGGAATGCCGCCCTGGCCGAAGACGTCCCAGAAGGCGACGGGGTTGGCATAGGGGGTGAAGCCTTCAAGGCCGAGGTCCTTGAGGCGGGTTTCCAGTTTCGGGGTCAGGGTGCCGGCGGCGCCCATGCCGGAGAGGTCGCCCTTCACATCGGCCATGAAGACCGGCACGCCGGCATACGACAGGCGTTCGGCCATCGACTGCAGGGTGACCGTCTTGCCGGTGCCGGTGGCGCCGGTGATTAGCCCGTGGCGGTTGGCCATCTGCGGCAGCAATGCGGGATAACCGTCTTCGGACTTGGCGAGGTAGAGAGGTTCGGACATGGCGGCAGGCTCCTGCTGGAAAAGTATCCCGGCATTCTAGCAACGCGGCGATACGGCTTTGTTAAATAGCGTAAGTTTGGGGGCTACTGAGGCCTGACGAGAAGCCGCCGGGCGAGTAAAATCTCGCCTTCTTCGTTATTTGCATTCAGGGAAAACAGCATGGCTGGTCATTCCAAGTGGGCCAATATCCAGCACCGTAAAGGTCGCCAGGACGAGAAGCGCGGTGCCGCCTTCTCCAAAATTGCCAAGGAAATTACCGTTGCGTCCAAAATGGGCGGCGGCGACATCAACTTCAACCCGCGCCTGCGTGTGGCGGTCGACAAGGCCAAGGGCGTCAACATGCCCAAGGACAAGATCGATACCGCGATCAAGAAGGGTACCGGTGAGCTGGAAGGCGTCGAGTACATCGAGATCCGCTACGAAGGCTACGGCATCGGCGGCGCGGCGATCATGGTCGACTGCCTGACCGACAACAAGGTGCGCACGGTGGCCGAAGTTCGCCACGCCTTCTCCAAGTTCGGCGGCAACATGGGTTCCGATGGCTGCGTGGCGTTCCAGTTCAAGCACTGCGGCCAGATGATCTTTGCCCCGGGCACCGATGAAGCGGCGCTGATGGATGCGGCTATCGAAGCCGGCGCCGACGATGTGACGACCAATGACGACGGCTCGATCGAGGTTTTGACCCCGCCGAACGACTACATGGCCGTCAAGGATGCGCTGGAAGCGGCCGGTTTCAAGCCGGAGTTCGGCGAAGTGACGATGAAGCCGGAAGGCGAAAACGTTTTCGCCGGCGAGGACGGCGTGAAGATGCAGAAGCTGCTCGACGCGCTGGAAAACCTCGACGACGTGCAGGAAATCTACACCACGGCAGTCATCGAAGACTGATGTTTCCCGCCACGGATTCCCCGCCCGGGGAGTTCGTGGCCTTGCTTGCTGCAGCCTAAGGATCCACCGTGAATCTTCGTCAGCTTTCCCTTGCCTTGATCGTCGCTTCACTGAGCCTTTCGGCTGCTGCCGCCCAGCTTTCCTGCCCCGATCTGGCCAGTGCCGTTCAGGTGAACGCCTGCCCGACCGAGGAAGAGCTGCAATTCACCTACACCGGCTATTGCAGTGATAACGCCAAGGCTTACGCCAATCAGACCGATTCCTGCATCCGCTATGAGGACTATCGTCAGATGAAGAACCTGGCGCGCTGGGAGTCGAAGGATGGCGAATTTGACGCCTACGTTTCCTGCGATCTGCCCGCCAGTCAGTTCAAAGCGTTGAAAGCGACGAGCATGGCCGTGGTGCAACAGGGCAAGCTGACCAAGCCGACCAAGCTGGTATGCGTCTATCCGAAGGGCATCAATTTCACCTATCGGACCAAGCAGACTTGCGCCGTCGACAACGAAAAGGCTTGTGCGGCCGATGCGACCAACTGCCGGGCGACTTGCAACTGAACGTTGAGCCGCCGATGAGGCGCCTTGCGCCACAACGTCTTGCCTCGATACCGGTCGGTAGCAGGGCCTTGCAGTGTGACGGGGGCGCCAGAGTATGACGCAGCCGATCGTCATCGACATCGAAGCCTCCGGATTTGGCCGGGGCAGTTATCCGATCGAAATCGGCTTCTACATGCCCGATGGCGGCGCCTACTGCGCGCTGATTCAGCCTGAGGCGGGATGGACGCACTGGGACGAATCCGCTGAGGCGGTGCATGGCATCACGCGTGAAGTCCTGCTCGCCAAGGGGCGGCCGGCAGTCGAGATTTGCCTTGAACTGAATCGGCGTTTGCGCGGGGAACGTCTGTATTGCGATGCCTGGGCCTATGACTATGTCTGGCTCAGCAAGCTCTATGATGCAGTCGATCTGGTGCCGACCTTTACGCTGAGGGATATCCGCGAGCTGCTCGAGGATTGCGAAATGACCTTGTGGCATATCACCCGCGCTTCGGTTGAATTACGCCTGCAACTGCGCCGCCACCGGGCCAGTGGCGATGCCCGCGTGCTGTTCGAAACCCTGCTTGAGGCACGCAAGCGCTGTGCCCCGGATTGGACCAACTGATGCAGCGCTTCTACCCCTTTCTTTTTGTTTTTCTGTGGAGCACCGGCTTCATCGGGGCCAAGTACGGCCTGCCCTATGCCGAACCGCTCTCTTTCCTGCTTAGCCGCTATGGGGCGGTGATCACGCTGATGACGGTCATCGCGCTGGCGACCCGGGCACCCTGGCCGAGAAAGCCGCGTGACTGGCTGCATATCAGCATATCCGGCGTACTGGTCCATGCCGTTTATCTCGGCGGCGTTTTCGTGGCCATCAAGCATGGCCTGCCGGCCGGGGTGACGGCGCTGGTCGTCGGCATGCAACCGCTGCTGACGGCTTTGGGCGCCGGCTGGCTGCTCGGTGAAAAAGTGACTGGCCGGCAATGGGCCGGCTTGGGGCTGGGCTTTGTCGGCGTCGGCATGGTCGTTTCCGGCAAACTAGGCGAGGCCGCATTGGGGCCGATGCTGATTCCGGCGCTGGTTGCGCTGCTTGGCATTACGGCCGGTACGCTGTACCAGAAACGCTTTTGCCCGAAGTTCGACCTGCGGACCGGATCGGTGATCCAGTTTGTCCCGACAGCGATCATTACCGCCATTACCGTGGCCGTGTTCGAGGATTACCGGATCGAATGGAACGGCCATTTCCTGTTCGCCTTGGGCTGGCTGGTGCTGGTCCTGTCGATCGGCGCGATCAGCCTGCTCAACCTGCTGATCCGCAGCGGCAGTGCGGTCAATGTGGCCAGTCTGTTCTACCTGACGCCACCGATGACGGCGCTGATCGCCTTCTTCATTTTTGGCGAAAGTTTGACCCTGACTGCGGCGCTTGGCATGGTGGTGGCCGTTAGCGGCGTTTATCTGGTGGCGAGGACGAAATGAGCATCACGACCCCCCGTATCCTTGGCATCGACCCCGGCCTGCGGGTGACTGGCTTTGGTGTCATCGAACTGCACGGCAAGCAACTGGTGTACGTCGCCAGTGGCTGCATCAAGTCGAACGACAAGGAGTCGCTGCCGGATCGGATCAAGACTCTTTTCGCCGGTATCAGCGAAGTTATCGCGACGTATCAGCCCAATCAGGCGGCGGTGGAAAAAGTGTTTGTTAACGTCAATCCGCAATCCACTTTGCTGCTGGGTCAGGCGCGGGGAGCGGCAATCAGCGCACTGGTACATGCCGGATTGCCGGTCGCCGAATACACGGCGCTGCAAACCAAGCAGGCCGTGGTCGGCCATGGCAAGGCGGCCAAGGATCAGGTGCAGGCCATGGTCGTTCGCCTGCTCAACCTGCCCGGAGCTCCGACTGCAGATGCCGCCGACGCTCTTGCCTGCGCCATTGCCCACGCCCATGGCGGCCAGGGTTTGGGGGCGATGGCGACGGCTGGCTATCGCATTCGCGGCGGGCGACTGATAGGATGAGAAACTGTGTGAAAATACAGTACTTTTTCCAGAAAGAGATTTCCCCGAAATGATCGGACGACTGACCGGTATCCTCGCCGAAAAGAATCCCCCGCAGATCGTGCTTGATGTGAATGGCGTCGGCTATGAACTCGACGTGCCGATGAGCACCTTCTACAACCTGCCGGCGGCGGGGGAGAAGACCAAGTTGCTGACGCATTTCGCGGTGCGCGAGGACGGCCACTATCTGTACGGATTCCTGACCGAGGCAGAGCGCTTTGCCTTCCGCCAGTTGTTGAAAGTCTCGGGTATCGGAGCCCGTACCGCGCTGTCGGTGCTCTCCGGTCTGTCGGTCGGTGATCTGGCGGCAGCCGTGGCGCAGCAGGAATTGGGGCGTCTGATCAAGATTCCCGGCATCGGCAAGAAAACGGCCGAGCGCCTGCTGCTTGAACTGAAGGGCAAGCTGGCCGATGCGACCGGCGTTTCGCTGCACGCGGCGGTCGACGACAGCAAGCAGGATATTTCCAACGCCCTGCTCGCCCTTGGCTACAACGAGAAGGAAGCTGCCTCGGCCATGAAGCAACTGCCGGCCGATGTCAGCACGTCCGATGGCATCCGGGCGGCACTCAAACTGCTGTCCAAGGTCTAGACATGTTCCCGGCTGGCGATCCCCGACGCTTGGCGCAGATCTCGCTGGTGGTGCTGCTGATCATCGGCTGCATCACGGTGCTGCTGCCGTTCATCGGCGCCGTGTTGTTCGCCTTTGTCGTCTGGATGTGCACCTGGCAGTTTTATGCCGAAAAGCTGCTACCCCGGCTCGGCGGGCGCGACACGCTGGGCGCCTCACTGATGACGCTGGCGCTGGTCCTGGTGACCTTGTTGCCGATGATATTTTTGGCCGGTTCGCTGGCCAATGGCACCGATAACCTGATCGATTTCATCAAACCTTATGTCGAACAAGGCTTGCCGGCCAATCCGCCAGCCTGGTTGAGCGCTCTGCCTTTCTTCGGCACGGAAATCGATAGCACCTGGCACCGCCTGGCCAGCAATCGCGAGGAGCTGAATGCCACGGTCAGGCAGTTGCTTGTGCCAGCCCGCCAGTTCGTACTGGCACTTGGCGGGATTGCCGCCAACGGCTTGTTGCAGCTGGCGCTGGTGCTGTTCGTCACCTTCTTTCTGTACCGCGATGGCGCGGCAATCAGCCATGCGCTCTATGTCGGCGCCCGCAAGCTGGGCGGCGACCTCGGCGAAAACATGCTGGACAAGGCGCGTGGCACCGTGGTCGGCGTCATGCTCGGCATCGTCGGTACGGCAGCGGCGCAAGGCACGGTGGCGATGATCGGCTTCCTGATTGCCGGCGTGCCGCAGGCCATGCTGCTCGGTTTTGCCACCTTCTTTTTGTCGATGATCCCGATCGGCCCGCCGCTGATCTGGGGTGGTGCGGCGGCCTGGCTGTATAGCGATGGCCAGACCGGCTGGGCAATCTTCATGGTGATCTACGGCCTGTTCGGGATCAGCAGTATCGACAACTTCGTCAAACCCATCCTGATCGCCTATGGCGCTGGCCTGTCCATCCTGCTCATCGCCCTTGGCGTGCTGGGCGGTGTGCTGGTCTTCGGCTTCATCGGCATCTTTCTCGGGCCGGTGCTGCTGGCGCTTGGCGACATGCTGCTCCAGCGCTGGATTCGTGAGGAAACGCTCGCATGATCGAAACCGACAAACTGACTCCTGCGGTCGACCGCACGAATTTGGACAGAGTCGTGGCGCCGCAAACCAAGTCGGCCCAGGAAGAGGCGCTCGAACGCGCCCTGCGCCCCAAGCGGCTGGCCGACTACACCGGTCAGGTCAAAATCCGCGAACAGCTGGAAATCTTCATTCAGGCGGCACGGAATCGCAGTGAATCGCTCGATCACGTGCTGCTCTTCGGCCCGCCAGGCCTGGGCAAGACGACGCTGGCTCACATCGTGGCTGCTGAAATGGGTGTCAACCTGCGCCAGACTTCCGGCCCGGTGCTCGAACGCGCTGGCGACCTCGCCGCCATCCTGACCAATCTTGAACCGCACGATGTGTTGTTCATCGACGAAATCCACCGTCTCAGCCCGGTGGTCGAGGAAATCCTCTACCCGGCACTGGAAGATTTCCAGATCGACATCATGATCGGCGAAGGTCCGGCCGCCCGTTCGGTCAAGCTGGATCTGCCACCCTTTACGCTGGTTGGTGCGACGACCCGGGCCGGCATGCTGACCAACCCGCTGCGCGACCGCTTCGGCATCGTTGCCCGTCTGGAGTTCTACACGGCGGAAGAACTGAAGAGCATCGTCAGCCGTTCGGCGTCGCTGCTCAATGCGCCAATCGACCCCGAAGGCTCCTTTGAAATCGCCAAGCGCTCACGCGGTACGCCGCGTATCGCCAATCGCCTGCTGCGCCGCGTCCGCGACTACGCCGAGGTCAAGGCGGACGGCAACATCACCCGCCAGGTGGCCGATGCCGCGCTGCACATGCTCGACGTCGATCCGGCCGGACTGGATATCATGGACCGCAAGTTACTCTCCGCCATTATCGACAAGTTTGGTGGTGGCCCGGTCGGCGTGGACAACATTGCGGCGGCCATCGGTGAAGCGCGCGACACCATCGAGGATGTGCTGGAACCCTACCTGATCCAGCAGGGCTACCTGCAGCGCACCCTGCGCGGCCGCATCGCGACACCGGCCGTCTATCGCCATCTCGGCCTGGCCGAACCGAACAGCGCCATCGTGCGTGACTTGCTCGCCGAAGAATAAGGTCATCTCGGCGGTCCTCCATCCCGGGCTATGATGCGTTAATAGAGCTTCATCCCGGGAGGATTCCATGAAGAAATTGCTCGTTGCCGGCGCGTTGGCCGCCGTAGTTGGCTCAGCGCAGGCGTTTTGCGGTTTTTATGTCGGCAAGGCCGATGCCAATCTGTTCAATGAAGCCTCACAGGTCATTGTCGTCCGCGACGGCGACAAGACCGTGGTCAGCATGCTCAACGATTACAAGGGCGATGCGAAGGAGTTCGCGCTGGTCGTGCCGGTGCCGACTGTGCTGCAAAAGGGCCAGATCAATGTCGGCGACAAGAAGACTTTCGATCGCCTCGATGCCTACTCGGCGCCCCGTCTGGCTGAATATTACGATCCCAATCCCTGTGATCGACGCCTGTACGAGATGCGGAGCAAGGACGCTGCGGTGGCCCCGATGGCTGCGCCGGTGGGCAGTGCCGCCGCCAAGGCCCTCGGCGTGACCATCGAAGCCAGCTACACAGTGGGTGAGTACGACATCGTGATTCTCTCGGCCACCCAGTCGGATGGCCTCGAAACCTGGCTCAAGCAGAGCGGCTATCGGATTCCGGCCAATTCGGCCAAGGCGCTGGCGCCGTACATTCGCCAGAACATGAAGTTCTTCGTGGCGAAAGTGAATCTGGCCGAGCAAGCCAAGTCCGGCTTCACGATGCTGCGCCCGCTGCAGTTCGCCTACGAATCCGAAAAGTTCATGCTGCCGATCCGTCTTGGCATGGCCAACGCCAACGGCCCGCAGGACCTGATCGCCTACATGCTGACCAAGAACGGCCGGGTCGAGACCAGCAACTACCGCACGGTCAAACTGCCGGCCAACATGGACCTGCCGGTTTTCCTGAAGCAGGGCGATGAATTCCGCAACTTCTACAAGGCGATGTTCGGCGAACAGGCAAAGAAAGAAGGCTATCGTGCCGTCTTCACCGAGTATTTTTGGGATATGGGCTGGTGCGACCCGTGTGCCGCCGATCCGCTGTCGCCGGAAGAACTGCGCAAGGCTGGCGTCTTCTGGGTGGGCGCACCGAATAACGAGGTGCAGCCGCTGCCGCTGCCCGGTCAGCCGCAGACGCGCATCATGCCGCCGCGGCCGTTTCCCGGAGGCGGTGCACAGCCGGTGATGCTGACCCGCCTGCACGTTCGCTACACCCCAGAAACATTTCCGGAAGACTTGATGTTCCAGGAAACCAAGGATAGACAGAACTTCCAGACCCGCTACGTCCTGCGCCACCCGGCCAAGGTCGAGCCGAACGCCTGCCCGGAAGCCAAGCCTTACCTTGAGAGCGTGATCAAACGTCAGGAAAACGAAGCACAGCAACTGGCCACGCTGACCGGCGGCGACATCAACGCCATTCGCAAGAAACTGACCCTGCCTCCGGTACCACCACAAAAGCCATGGTGGGATGGTTTGTGGGGTAACGGCGCCGCCAAATAGGCCGCCGCTGGGGCAAATTGTCATGGATGCACGCATTTTCCAGATCGGTTTTCAGGCAATCCTGCTGGCAGCCGGTGTGCTGCTCCGTGACTTCAGCCTGCTGCCCTTGCAGATGGGGTTGGCGCTCGCTTCGGCGGCGGCAACCCAGTCTTTCTGGCTACGTGTTTTCCGGTTGCGGGGAGTCGGCTATCTCAGTCCATTGATCACCGGATTCGGGCTGTCGTTATTGCTACGGGCCGATAGCCTGTGGCTGCATCCACTGGTCGCCTGCCTGGCGATCAGTGGCAAATTCCTGCTCCGGGTTAACGGCAAGCATGTCTTCAACCCGGCCAATTTCGGGGTGGGTGTGGCCCTATTGGCCTTGCCCGGGGCTTGGGTGTCTCCGGGGCAGTGGGGTAACGACCTCGGCATCGCGGTCTGGCTGATTGGCCTTGGCGCACTGGTCGCCCAGCGGGCCCGCCGTAATGACGCCTCCTGGTTGTTCCTGGCCATTTTTCTTGGCCTGTTTGCCGCCAGGCTGTTTCAACTCAGCCACAGCTTCGAGCGGGCGTGGGAAATCTTCTGCCATCAGGCCTTGAACGGCGCCCTGCTGCTGTTCGCCTTCTTCATGATTTCCGACCCGATGACCCTGCCCGATCGCCCTGTCGCACGGCGGCTTCACGTCGGCCTGGTCGCCGTTGCGGCATTTGCCTGGCAGTTCCTGTTCTACCGGCCGAATGGGGCCTTGTGGGCGCTTTTGTGTCTGGCGCCGCTGGTGCCGATATGGGATTCGATCTGGCCGGGGAAGCGTCACAATTGGCATGGAAACAGATCGTTACAAAACAATGTTGCGGCGCAAGGTAAAATCCCGGGATGAAATACGAGCCGAAGCCCAACGCCTTCTCGATCCCAGTCCGCGTTTATTACGAGGATACGGATGCCGGCGGTGTTGTTTACTACGCCAATTACCTGAAATTTTTCGAACGCTGCCGTACCGAATGGATGCGCTTTGCCGGCCATGACCAGTCAGCATTGGCTTCGGAAGCCGGCATTGGCTTCGTGGCACGCAAGGCGAGTTGCGAATATCTGAAGCCGGCGCGACTCGACGACGAGTTGATCGTTGGCCTGGAAGTTGAAAAACTGACTCGCGTCCGCGTCATCTTCCGCCAGCACGTCCGCCGCGGCGATGTCGAACTGGTCACCGGTACCGTCGAAATCGCCTGCGTCAACATGGCGACCATGACGCCGGCCGCCATCCCCGATTTCCTGCATCAAAAACTGGAAGCGCTTAAATGAACGTCACCCTCTCCAGGCCAGTGCGGTCGTTCAGGCCGTCATGGCGCTGCTCGCCGGCGTTTCCTTCATGTCGTGGTACTACATTTTCATGAAGCTGTTTTCGGTCAAGCAGGCGAGAAGCAAGACCGAAACCTTTGAGCGCGATTTCTGGTCGGGTGGCGATCTGAACAATCTCTACAACAGCGCAGTGAATGATCGTCACCATGCCGGTTCGATGGAGCGCATCTTCGAAGCAGGCTTCCGCGAATTCACCAAGCTCAAGGGCCAGAAGAACCTCGACCCGAAGGACATCGTCGACGGTTCCCGCCGCGCCATGCGCGCCACCTACCAGCGCGAGATGGATGCCCTCGAATCGCATCTTTCTTTCCTTGCCTCGGTCGGCTCGGTCAGTCCGTACATCGGCCTGTTCGGCACCGTCTGGGGCATCATGCACGCCTTCCGCGGCCTGTCGAATGTCGGTCAGGCGACGCTGGCCTCCGTCGCCCCCGGTATTGCCGAAGCGCTGGTCGCCACCGCTATCGGCCTGTTTGCCGCCATCCCGGCCGTGCTGGCCTACAACCGCTTCTCGCATGACATCGACCGCCTGGCAACCCGCTACGAGTCGTTCATGGAAGAGTTTTCCAATATTCTCCAGCGGCAGATGCGTTAAGCCATGCGCCAGCGCCGTCTAAAAAGCGAAATCAACGTCGTGCCTTATATCGACGTCATGCTGGTGCTGCTCGTCATCTTCATGGTGGCGACGCCGATGATGACGACCGGTTCGGTCGATCTGCCGGCTTCCGGTACGGCACCGCAGAAACCGGATAAATACATCAAGGTGCAGATCAAGGATGATGGCAGCCTGTCGCTGTTCAATATCAAGGGTGACGAGTCCAAGCTGAAGGGCATCAAGGAACTGAAGGCCGAACTCGCCACCTTGAAGGCGGCTGACGACCAGACGCCAATCCTGATCGCCGGCGCCAAGGAAACGCAGTACAAGAACGTCATCGAAGTGCTCGACGAAGCCAAGCGCGCCGGGTTCCAAAGAGTTGGCCTGGAAACCGCCAGCGCCAGCAAGTAAGTGGACATGATCCTCGACAAACCCGAAGAGCCTGGCAAGAAATACGCGCTGGCGTTCACCATTCTGGTGCACGTAGCCTTGCTTGCCTTTCTGTTCTTCGGGGTGCAGTGGAAGCGAAGTGCGCCTGAGGTGATGGAGGTCGAGCTATGGTCGCCTCGCCCAATGCCGGCACAAGTGGTTCCGCCGCCTCCACCGCCGCCGGAACCGGAAGTCAAGCCGGAGCCGAAGCCAATCCCCAAGATCGAGCCGAAAGCTGAACCGAAACCCGAGCCGGTGCTGAAAAAGCCGGAAATCGTGGTCAAGGAAGAAAAGAAGAAGCCCGAGCCCCCCAAGCCGGAGCCCAAGAAACCGGAACCGCCGAAGCCTGAGCCGAAAAAGCCGGAACCACCGAAGGCCGAGCCGAAAAAGCCGGAACCACCCAAGCCGGAAGTCAAAGCGCAGCCCAAGTTCGATTTCAGCAAGGAACTGTCGCGCGAAACCTCGGAATTGAAGCCGCGCCCGAATGCCCAGCAAATGGCCAATGCGGCGGCGGCGGAAGCCGAGCAACGGGCATCTTCGAACAAGCGTGGGCTGGCCGATTACGCAACCAAGATTCGCGTCAAGGTGCGTGGCAACATCATGCTGCCGCCAGCGATACAGGGTAATCCGGAAGCGGTTTTCGATGTCAGCCAGCTGCCGACCGGTGAAGTACTGGACGTCAAGCTGAAGCGCTCCAGTGGCAATTCTGCGCTGGACAGCGCGATCGAGCGTGCCATCCGGAAATCCTCGCCCTTGCCAAAACCGGACGACCCATCGCTTTTCAAGCGTGAACTGGAAATCAAATACCGGCCGTATGAAGAGTAAAATCGCGCGAAACCTTTTGAAAATGAACGCAATGTCCCGAATTTCCCGTCGTATTTTCCTCGCCCTGGCCTTGTCTTTAGCCGGTCTGGCGCAGGCTCAGCTGTCCATCGAGATTACTGGTGCCGGTGCCAATCGGATTCCGGTGACCATCGTCGACTTTCCTGGCGATCCGACGGCTGCCCGCGTGGTCACCGCGACGGTGCGCGCTGACCTGGAGCGAAGCGGCCTGTTCAAGCTGGTCGATAACGGCACCGCCGCTTTCGATGAAAACGCCCCGGTCAATCACGCCGAGTGGAAAGGCAAAGGGGCGGACGCCCTGGCCGCCGGCAGTATCGCTCGCAGCGCCGATGGCCGCATGGAAGCCCGTTTCCGTCTGTACGACACGCAAAAAGGCGTATCACTGGGCGGTGCCGCTTACGTGACCAACAATAGCCAGCTGCGGGCTGCCGGCCACCGTATCGCCGACTTCATCTACGAAAAGCTGACCGGCGAGAAAGGGGTTTTCTCGACCCGTATTGCCTATGTCGTCAAGGCGCGTGGCCAGTTCCTGCTGCAGATCGCCGATTCGGACGGTCAGAATGCCGCTACCGCCCTGAGCTCGACAGAGCCGATCATTTCGCCGGTCTGGTCGCCGGATGGCGGGCGTCTGGCCTACGTCTCCTTTGAAAAGAAGAAGCCGGTCATCTACGTGCATACCCTGGCTTCCGGTCAGCGTCACATCGTCGCCAACTTCAAGGGCTCCAATTCAGCGCCGGCCTGGTCGCCCGATGGCCGCAAGCTCGCTGTTGTCCTGTCCAAGGATGGCAATTCGCAGATCTACTCGGTCAATGCCGATGGCAGTGGCCTGCAGCGCATTACCCAGTCTTCCGGCATCGATACCGAGCCGCGCTACTCGGCAGACGGCGGCACCATCTACTTCACCTCCGACCGCGGCGGCAGCCCGCAGGTCTATCAGGTCGGCGCCAGCGGCGGTGACGCCAAGCGCGTCACCTTTGAAGGTAGCTACAACGTTTCGCCGCGCCCGGCGCCGGATGGCAAGAGCCTGGCCTTCATCAGCCGGCGTGAAGGTCGCTTCCAGCTCGCCGTGATGGATCTGGCCAGTCGCCAGGTGCAGGTGGTCAGCGATTCCAACAAGGACGAATCTCCAAGCTTCGCCCCCAACAGCCGCATGATCCTGATCGCCACTGAAATCGGCGGTCGCGGCGTACTATCGGCTGTGTCCAGCGATGGCAGGATCAAACAACGCCTCTCGGTCGCCGCAGGTGATGTACGCGAACCGGCCTGGGGCCCTTACTATCAATAATCCTCACCGGAGAACCTCGTGAAAAAACTGCTGATCCCCGCCCTGCTGTCGGCCCTGCTGGCTGCTTGTTCCACCACCCCGCTGCCGGAAGACGGCGGCGCCCCCGTCGAGTCGCGTAGCGGCTCCGGCTCGGGCGTTGCACCGGTGACTGCCGGTGGCCTCGATGCCAGCGGCCTGCCGCGCGAGTTGACCGATCCGAAGAGCAAGCTGTCGCAGCGCAGCATCTACTTCGATCTCGACAAGTACGAAGTCAAGGACGAATACAAGGATCTGGTCGCCGCTCACGCCAAGTATCTGGTCGCCAACAAGGGCTTCAAGGTGCTGCTCCAGGGCAACACCGACGAGCGCGGCAGCCGCGAATACAACCTGTCGCTCGGCCAGAAGCGGGCCGAAGCCGTCAAGCGTTCGCTGACCCTGCTCGGCGTCAAGGATGACCAGATCGAATCAGTCAGCCTCGGCGAAGAAAAGCCGAAGGATGCCGGTCATGACGAAGCAGCCTGGTCGCAAAACCGTCGTGCCGACATCCTCTACAAGGCTGCTGACGGCCGCGGCGAGTTCTAAGCCATGCGCCCGGTTCGAATCGCCCTTCTGATCGCCGCATTGGGTGCCGTCCAGGCCCATGCCGGTGTGTTTGACGACGACGAAGCGCGTCGCCAGGTTGCCGATCTGAAGATCAAGACCGAAGCGCGGTTCGACCAGCAGGCCAAGGCCCAGCTGGATCTGGCCGGCCAGATCCAGCGCCAGGCTGAAGAGGTTTCCCGCCTGCGCGGCCAGATCGAAACGCTCAACTACGAGTTGGAGACGGCCAAGAAGCGCCAGCAGGATTTCTACCTCGACCTCGACACCCGTTTGCGCAAATTCGAGTCGCCCGCTGCTGCTGCCGGCGATACGCCCAACGGGGCGGCCGCCAAGCCGGCCGTTGATCCGGCCAAGGAAAGCCAGGATTACGAAGCGGCCCTGAATCAGTTCAAGGCTGGTAAATACAAGGAAGCTGCCGTTGGTTTCGGCGCTTTCGTACAGAAGTATCCGGACAGCTCGCTGGCCCCCAATGCCCAGTACTGGCTGGGTAACGCCTGGTATGCCCAGCGTGACTGCAAGCGCGCCATCGAGGCGCAAAGTCTGGTCACCACCAAGTATGCCGAGAGCGCCAAGGCGCCGGATGCCTGGCTGGCCATTTCGACCTGCCAGCAGGAAATGGGCAACCCGACCGGTGCCAAGCGTTCGCTGGAAACGGTCATTGCCAAGTACCCCTCTGCACCTGCCGCCGACACAGCGCGCGAACGACTGAAGAAGAAGTAATTGGCACTCCGCATCACCGAAATTTTTTACTCGCTGCAGGGCGAGGCATCGCGGGTCGGGCTGCCGACGGTTTTCGTTCGTCTTACCGGCTGCCCGCTGCGTTGCAGCTGGTGCGACACGACCTACAGCTTTACCGGTGGCGAAGCAGCTACCGTTGAATCGGTGCTGGCGGAAGTGGCCAAATATCCGGCTCGCCAAGTTTGTGTCACCGGCGGTGAGCCGCTGTCGCAAAAGGATTGCCTGCCGCTGCTGACTGCCCTGTGCGATGCCGGCTACGACGTTTCGCTGGAAACTTCCGGCGCGCTTGATGTATCAGCGGTTGATCCGCGTGTCGCCCGGATCATGGATCTCAAGGCACCGGATTCGGCCGAGTCGGCCAGGAACTTGTGGGAAAACCTGACCCTTCTGACGCCGCGTGATGAAATCAAGATCGTCATCGCTTCGCGTGGCGACTACGAATGGGCGCGCGACGTGCTGCGCCAGAAAAAACTGGATCAAGTCTGTTCCGTACTTTTTTCGCCGGCACAGGGGTTGATCGAGCCGCAGTCGCTGGCGGAATGGATACTTGAAGACGGCCTGAATGTGCGCTTCCAGCTCCAGCTGCACAAGCTCCTTTGGGGTAACATGCAGGGAAAATAAGTACGGAGACAAAAGTGACAACTAATCGCCGCAAGTTTTCCCGCATTCCGTTCAAGAGCGAAGCCAGGCTTTTTCTTCCCGATGGGGAATGCTTTGTCGAGGTTCTGGATCTCTCGCTGAAAGGTGCGCTGATTCGCCTGAAGGACTCGATGTTCGTCATGGTCGGTGCCAACGGTACCCTCAAAATTCTGCTCGACAACGTTGGTACCAGCATCCGCATGGAAGTGACCGTCGTGCATCACCTCGCCAACAGCTATGGCCTCGCTTGCCGTGAAATCGATCTGGATAGCGTCACGCACTTGCGTCGCCTGGTCGAGCTTAATCTTGGCAATGAAGCGATGGCCGAGCGGGAATTTGCCCTGCTGGCAAATACCTGATCGAAATCCATTCCGTGACTTATTGCTCACGTCGCCTGTTTTAGGGCTTGCTAGCCCTTTTACCTTGCGGTCATAATCCGGCAATAATTTGTCCCTCCCGGATGCCGTTCGGCCGGGAACGGTGATGAGCTTGGGAGGAGCCATGGTTGTAGCGGGGATTTTGTTTTTCGCGTCCAGTCGATTGCGCGCCTTTTCTGTTCCCCGGTTTTCTGCGCAATGAAGCCTAGCCAAGGTGCTGTGCTACCTTGTTGCCCGGACGACGCCAGGCATGGCATTGGCATTAATCCGCCGCTGCTTTGCGATCTGCAGCTTTCGATTTTTGAACACGCGGGTCGCGCAATCATTCTGACCAATCCGGACGGACTGATTTCCTATTTCAATCGTGCCGCTCAGCAGATGCTGGGTTATACCCCGGAAGAGGTGGTCGGACGTGAGACGCCGTTGCTCTTCCATTTGGCTGATGAAATATCCGCCTGTGCCCGGCTCTATTCATGTGAACCGGATGGTACCCCGCCCGCCGGCTTTGGGGTGTTTATCTCCCGATTGAAGCTGAAAATTCGGGATGAAGCGGATTGGACCTACGTTCGCAAGGATGGCTCGCATCTTCCCGTCAGCTTGGCAGTCAGTGTGCTGCGTGATGCCAAGGGTGGTGTTCAGGGCTATCTCGGCATCGCCTCCGATATTTCGGAGCGTCGCCGGATGGAGCATGATTTGCGCATTGCAGCGATTGCCTTCGAGTCCCAGGCGGCAATCATGGTGACTGATGTGAATCAGCGCATTCTGCGGGTCAATCAGGCATTTACCAAACTCACCGGCTACTCTGCCGAGGAAGCCATTGGACAGACGCCTGGCATGCTCAAGTCGGGGCGGCAGGATGCTGATTTTTATGCGGCAATGTGGTGTTCGCTGGGTCAGTGCGGGCATTGGCAGGGCGAAATCTGGAATCGCCGCAAGAACGGCGAGATATTCCCCGAGTGGCTGACGATCAGCGGCGTTCGCGATGGCCGAGGCAAGGTGACTCATTACGTCAGCACTTTTTCCGATATCAGCAATCTCAAGGTCGCCGAATCGGAAATCCACCATCTGGCTTTCTACGATCCACTGACCGCCATGCCGAATCGCCGTTTGTTGCTCAACCGGCTCGATCAGGCGTGTGTTTCCGCCAAGCGCAGCGGGCAGTTCGGCGCCTTGCTGATTATCGACATCGATCATTTCAAGACGCTCAACGATACGCTCGGACACGACGTTGGCGATCACCTACTGGTCGAGGTTGCCAGGCGGCTTAGCGCTTGCATCCGGGAAGGCGACACAGCAGCCCGCCAAGGGGGCGACGAGTTTGTCGTGATGCTTGAGGAATTGGGCTCGGAGCAGGAGGGGGCCGCTGTTCAGGCTGAGATTGTTGCCGAGAAGATTCGTCTTGAACTCGCACGGCCCTATCTGCTGAATGGCGATACCGAGTATTTCCGTTCGGCCAGCATCGGGATCAGCCTGTTCTTCGGTCAGGAAAAAACAATCGATATTCTGCTCAAGCAGGCCGATATCGCCTTGTACAAAGCCAAGGATGCAGGTCGCAATGCAATCCGTTTCTTTGACACCGCCATGCAGACGACGCTGGATGAACGGGCTGAGCTGGAAGCAGGGCTCCGCCGGGCGCTGGTGCGCGATGAATTCGTGCTCTATGTTCAGCCGCAGGTCGATGCCGTACGTCGCCTGATTGGCGCCGAAGCCTTGTTACGCTGGCAGCCTCCGGGGCGGGCAATGGTCGCGCCGAACGATTTCATTCCGCTGGCCGAGGAAACCGGGTTGATTGTGCCCATCGGAGTCTGGGTGTTGGATCAGGCCTGTGCCGAATTGCGCCGCTGGGCCGATGATCCGCGCAGCGCAAGCCTATTCTTGTCGGTCAACGTCAGCGCTCGCCAGTTTCGGCAGGCCGATTTCGTCGCGCAGGTGGCAGATGCGTTGGCCAGGCATGGCGCCAATCCCCGTTTGCTCAAGCTCGAGCTGACGGAGAGCCTGCTGCTCGACAATGTTGAAGAGGTCATCGAGAAGATGCTGGCCTTGCGTGCCATCGGCGTGCGCTTCTCGCTGGACGACTTCGGGACAGGCTATGCCTCCCTGTCTTATCTGAAGCGCTTCCCCTTCGAGCAATTGAAAGTTGATCGTTCCTTCATCCGGGACATCAACATCAATCCGGATGATGCCGCCATCGTCAGGGCCATCATCGCCATGGGCAATACGCTGCGTCTTAGCGTGGTTGCCGAAGGCGTCGAGGACGACTTGCAGCACGCTTATCTCGTCAAGCACGAGTGCAGCCTGTTTCAGGGCTACTTGTTTGGCCGACCGATGTCTTTCGATGATTTTCGGGCCTCGCTGGGGAGCGAACCGCCCCCCAGGGCTGACCCTGCCATTGAGCCAGCTGATAACTGGGTGATCTAGATTCCCAGATAACGGTGCCAGATGCCGTGATCGGCATCGAGCTCGGCCGATGAGCCACGCCAGACGACCTGCCCGCGCTCGATGATGGTGTGGCGGTCGGCCAGGGCGATCAGTTTCTCGACATACTTGTCGATGACCAGCACGCTCTGTCCCTCGTTGCGCAAACGGGCCAGGCAAGCCCAGATTTCATCGCGGATCAGCGGGGCGAGGCCTTCGGTGGCTTCGTCGAGGATCAATAAACGCGGATTGGTGACCAGCGCCCGGCCGATGGCCAGCATTTGCTGTTCGCCGCCGGAAAGCTGGTTGCCGAGATTTTTTGAGCGCTCGAGCAGGCGGGGGAAAAGCTCGTAGACACGAGCCGGTGTCCACGGCTCAGCGACGCCGCGCCGGTTGGCGAAAAAGGCCTCCAGATGCTCGTCGACGGTCAGATTCGGGAAGCACTGCCGGCCTTCCGGGACCAGCGCGATGCCTGCCCGGCCAATATGATCGGCCCGCCGGCCATCGATGCGCTCGCCGGCGAAGCGGATGCTGCCGGCCTTGACCGGCTCCAGCCCGCAGATGGCACGCAGCGTCGTCGTCTTGCCCATGCCGTTGCGGCCAAGCAGCGTCGCCGCCTCGCCCTCGTTCATGGCCAGATCGAGGCCGAACAGCACCTGGCTCGGGCCATAGGCGACTTCCAGACCGGCAACTTCGAGCAGGGCCGTCATAGGTGGTCTCCCAGATAGGCGCGGCGGACTTCCGGATCAGCCCGTACGTCATCCGGCGTGCCGGTGCAGATCAGGCGGCCATTGACCAGAACCGAAATGCGGTCAGCCAGGCGGAAGACGGCCGCCATGTCGTGCTCGACAAGCAGGATGGTGACGTGGCGGGCGAGATGCTCGATCAGTTCGACCATCCGGGCCGATTCTTCGGGACCGGTGCCGGCCATCGGCTCGTCGAGCAGTAGCATTTTCGGCTTGGTGGCCAATGCCATGGCCAGTTCCAGTGCACGTTGCTCGCCGTGGGCCAGATTGCCGGCGATGGTGTCGATGCGCTGGGCCAGCCCTGTTTGTTCGAGGTAGCTGCGGGCTTCTTCGAACATGGCCGTTTCGCTGCGGGCGGGTCGCCAGAAGCGAAAACTGCTGCCGGCATCCTGTCGCCCCTGCACGGCCAGCGCCACATTGTCGAGCGCCGACAGGCCGAGGAAGACATTGGTGATCTGGTAAGAGCGCGCCATGCCGACAGCGACGCGCTGATGCATCGAGAGCTTGGTCACGTCGCGTCCGGCAAAATGCACGCTGCCCGAGTCGGGCTGCAGGGCGCCGGAAACATGGTGAATGAAGGTCGTCTTGCCGGCACCGTTGGGCCCGATCAGGGCGTGCACTTCGCCGGCTTCGACGCTGAAATTGACCGCTTGAAGCGCGTCGACGGCCGCGAAGCGGCGCGACAGGTTGCGGACGTCGAGCAGCGCCTCAGTCATGGCGTTTTCCAAACAGGGCAGCGACGCCTTTGGGGGCGAAAAGCACGACACCGAGCAGGAGCAGGCCGAGGGCGATATGCCAGTGCTCGGTGACGCCGACCAGGCTTTCTTCAAGCATCAGGAGGATGACCGCCCCGACGACACCGCCATACAGGTAGCCAACCCCACCGATGATGACCATGACCAGCAGGGTGCCGGATTGCGTCCATTGCAGCAGGTTGGGGCTGGCCAGACCGGTCAGGTTGGCCAGCAGGGCCCCGGCCAGCCCGGCCAGAGCACCGCCAAGCGCGAAGCAGATCAGGCGGTAGCGGAAGACCGGATAGCCCAAGGCTTCCATGCGCGTCTCGTTCTCGCGGATAGCCTGGATGACCCGGCCGAAGCGGGCATCGGCCAGCCGTCCGAAAAAGACCATGACCAGCGCCAGGCAACCAAGGGTGGCATAGAACAGTGCGCTATCGCTGGTCAGGCTGAAGCCGCCCAGCATCATCCGGCTGGCCAGTGGCAAGCCGTCATCGCCCCCCCAACTGCGCGCCGAAACGAACAGGTAATAGGCCATCTGGGCGAAGGCCAGCGTGATCATGATGAAATAGACCCCCCGCGTCCGCAGGCTGATTGCGCCAACAACCAGTGCCAGCAGCCCGGCGGCGGCCATGGCCAACGGAAAGGCCAGCAGGGCATCGGCGATGCCGCTGCTCATGCAGATCGCCGCCGCATAGGCGCCGGCCCCGAAAAAGGCCGCGTGGCCGAGCGAAAACATGCCGCCGAAGCCGAGCACCAGATTCAGGCTGGAGGCCGCCAGCGCGAAGATCAGCACGCGGGTGGCAAAGCCGATATAGAACTCCTGGCCGAAGGCGGTCAACGCCGGCGGCAAGGCGAGCAGCGCCAGCAGCAGCGCGAGGACGACCGGTTTCTGGTAAGTGGCGGGACGGTAAAAAGCCATCATGCCCTCGCCGGAAACAGGCCTTGCGGCTTGAAGAACAGGATGCCGGCCATCAGCAGGTAGATCAGGATCGAAGCCAGTGCCGGGCCGAGGGTCGCGGCGGCGTCAGCCGGCAGCAGCGCGCGCAGCAGGGTGGGCAACAGCGCCCGGCCCAGCGTATCGACGGTGCCAACGATCAGGCTGCCGACCAGGGCGCCGCGAATTGAGCCGATACCGCCGATGATGATCACGACGAAGGCCAATATCAGCACGCTTTCGCCCATGCCAACCTGCACGGCAAGCAACGGTCCGAGCAGGCCGCCGGCCAGCGCACAGAGCGCGGCGCCGAAAACGAACACTGCGGTGAACAGGCCTTGCACGTTGATGCCCAATGCTTCAGTCATTTCTCGATTCGAGGCCCCGGCGCGTACCCACATGCCAACCCGGCTTTTCGCCACGAGCAGATAGAGCAGCCCGGCGACAGCCAGACCGAAGGCGATGATGACCAGCCGGTAGGCCGGGTAGAAGAAGCCGCCAATCTCGACCGGGCCGGACAGGGCTTCCGGCGGGTTCAACATCAGCGCTGCTGGTCCCCAGATCCAGCGCACGGCTTCGTTGGCAATCAGGATCAGGGCGAAGGTGGCGAGCACCTGCGACAGGTGGTCGCGCTTGTACAGTTGCCGGAACAATGACAACTCGAGCAGCAGGCCGAGCACGGCCGCTCCGGCAACGCCGGCACCCAGTCCGATCCAGAAAGAATCGGCCGCCTGTGCTGCAGCAGCGACGAAGTAAGCACCCACCATGTAGAGCGAACCATGGGCCAGATTGATGCAGTCCATGATGCCGAAGACGAGCGTCAGCCCGGCGGCGAGCAGGAACAGCATCAGGCCGAATTGCAGGCCGTTGAGGGCCTGCTCGAGAACCAGCTGGATCACTTCATCTTGCAGGAAGCAACGTAGGCATCCGCATGGTTGGTGAAGATGGTGCCCATGGTCTTGTTGGTGACCCGGCCCTGGGCATCCTTGCCGATGGCCCGCAGGTAGTAGTTCTGCACCGGGTAGTGGTTGGTGTTGAACTTGAAATCGCCGCGCACGGACTTGAAGCGCTTGGCTTCGAGTGCTTTTTGCAGCGCAGCCTTGTCTTCGACCTTACCCTTCACGTCGCGCACGGCAGCGTCCATCATCAGTGCGGCATCGTAGCCTTGCGAAGCGTAGAGCGAGGGCAGGCGGCCATATTCCTTCTGGAAGTCGGCAACGAAGCGCTTGTTCTCGGCGTTGTCCATGTCGTGCGCCCAGTGCGACGAGTTGAACATGCCCATCATCGAACTGCCGACGGCCTTGATCACATCTTCATCGGCCGAGAAGCCGGGGGCGAACAGCTGCGTGTCGCGCGACAGGCCGGCGGCAACGAACTGTTTGACGAAATTGATGCCCATGCCGCCCGGCAGGAAGAAGAACAGCGCATCCGGCTTGGTGGCGCGAATCTGCGCCAGTTCGGCGGCGTAATCGAGCTGGCCGAGCTTGGTGTAGATCTCGTCGGCGACCTTGCCCTTGTAGTAACGCTTGAAGCCAGATACCGCATCCTTGCCGCCCGGGTAGTTCGGAGTAACGATCACGACATTCTTGTAGCCCTTGTCCTGAACGATCTTGCCGACGGCTTCGTGCAGGTTGTCGTTCTGCCAGGCGACGTTGAAAAAGAAGGGGTTGCACTGCTCGCCGGCGTATTGCGAGGGGCCGGCATTGGCCGAAATGTAGAAGGTCTGGTTCTGGAAAACGGCCGGGCCGACGGCCAGCATGATGTTGGAGAAGACGATGCCGGTCATGAAATCGACCTTGTCCTTCTTCAGGAATTTATCAGCCGTCTGCTTGGCGATATCCGGATTCTGCTGGTCATCGGCGATCAGCACTTCGGCTGGCAGGTTGCCGAGCTTGCCGTTCAGATGCTTCATGGCCAGATTGAAGCCGTCGCGAATATCGACGCCGAGGCCGGCGCCAGGGCCGGACAGTGTCGAAACCAGCCCAACCTTGATCTGGTCGGCGGCATGGGCGGAACCGGCAAGCATCAGGGCGGCTGCAAGGGCAGTCAGGCGAAGCGACATGGCAATCTCCGGAAAGGCATCAAAGTCGGAAATTGTAGCTTAGTAACAAGCAGATACGGCTCAAATCGGGGTCAATTTCGGGTATATTCGCGCCCCATGATGAAGAAAGCCGTCGTTCTCCTTTCCGGTGGACTCGATTCCGCCACATGTCTGGCCATTGCTCGCAGCCAGGGTTTTGAATCCTATTGCCTGTCCTTCAATTACGGGCAGCGCCATTGTGCCGAGCTGGTCGCGGCCGACCGTGTCGTCAAGGCGCTGGGCGCGGCCGAGCATCGCGTGCTCAATTTCGGCCTGGCCCAGTTCGGCGGTTCCGCCTTGACCGATACCAATATCGCCGTGCCGACCGAAGGCGTGCAGCCGGGTATTCCGGTCACCTACGTGCCGGCCCGCAACACCATCATGTTGTCTTTGGCCCTGGCCTGGGCGGAGGTGCTGGGCAGTCGCGACATTTTCGTCGGCGTCAATGCGGTGGATTATTCAGGCTACCCGGACTGCCGCCCCGAATACATCGCCGCTTTCGAAACCATGGCCAATCTGGCCACCAAAGCAGGGGTCGAAGGCCACAAGCTGTCCATCCACGCGCCGCTGATCGATCTCTCGAAGGCCGAGATCATCCGCACAGGCGCAGCGCTGGGCGTCGATTACAGCCTGACCGTTTCCTGCTACCAGGCCGATGAACAGGGCCGTGCCTGCGGGGTTTGTGATTCCTGCCGCCTGCGGGCCGAAGGATTTGCCGCTGCCGGACTGGCCGATCCCACTCTTTACCGCGCCTGATCATGGAAACTGCCGTTTCGCCCAATGCTGTTCTCTGGCTGGCCTTTGCCGTTGCCTTCGTGTTTGGCGCCATTGCCCAGAAAACCCACTTCTGCACGATGGGGGCGGTCGCCGACATCGTCAACATGGATGACTGGAGCCGCATGCGGATGTGGCTGCTGGCCATCGGTGTTGCCATTCTCGGCGCGGCCACACTACATGGTGCAGGGCTGATCGACCTCGGCAAGTCGATCTACCGCACGCCGAATTTCACCTGGCTGTCCTATCTGGTCGGTGGTGCCTGCTTCGGTATCGGCATGGTGCTGGCCTCTGGTTGCGGCGGCAAGACGCTGATCCGTATCGGCGGTGGCAATCTGAAATCGCTGGTCGTCTTCATGGTGCTTGGCCTGGTTGCCTACATGACCATGCGTGGCATCTTCGGCGTCTTCCGGGTCAATGTGCTGGAAAAGGCGGTCATCAATTTCCCCGGCGGGCAGGACATCCCGGCCCTGTTGGTCGCGCTTGGTCTGGAGGCAAAAACGGCCTTCCTGCTGGCCGTGATCGCCATTGGTGGCGGATTGACCGCATTTTCGCTACTCAAGCGCGATTTCTGGACCTTCGACAACCTGCTCGCCGGTTTTGGCGTCGGTCTGACCGTGGTCGCCGCGTGGTATGTCAGCGGTCACCTCGGGTATATTGCCGAGCACCCGGATACGCTGGAAGAGGCCTTCATCGCCACCAACAGTGGTCGCATGGAAGCGCTGAGTTTCGTCGCGCCGCAGGCCTACACGCTGGAGTTGCTGATGCTGTGGTCCGATAGCAGCCGCACCGTCAGTTTCGGCATCGCCACGGCACTGGGCGTGATTGCCGGCTCCTTCGTCTGGTCCATCGTGACGCGCAGCTTCCGCTGGGAAGGTTTTGCCGGTATCGAAGACACCGCCAACCACCTGCTCGGCGCGGCGCTGATGGGCTTCGGCGGAGTGGTCGCCATGGGCTGTACGGTTGGCCAGGGTATTTCCGGCTTTTCGACGCTGGCACTGGGTTCCATCGTCACCTTCCTGGCCATTGTCGCTGGTGCTGCAGCGACGCTGAAGTTCCAGTACTGGCGACTGATGCGCGAGGCCTAGGTGTAGATCAGGCCGCCTCGTTTTCCTTCAGCTTCTCGATGACCAGCGGGAAGGCGCCCGAGCCGATCAGGGCGATGGCGGAAACGATGAAGGCCAGTCCGGCCATCGGGTCGTCGAGCACCGGATGCAGGCTGGCGCCGAAGCCGGCCAGACTGATGGCGCCAGGAATGGCACAGAGTACCCCGAGAGCGGTCAGGGCAAGGAAAGAGAACGGGTAGCGGCACATGGCGTCAGTGTAGACGAGCGCCGGATTCGGCGCGATGATAGGCACCTATTTTAACGTTTCAGGATGTGCTTATGAACCGTCGCCTTTTCCTGCGCTCCGTGGCTGCCATCTCGGCGCTGGGGGCGGCCGAGTTCGCCCCGTGGCAGGCGATGAGCGCCTTCGCCGAAGAGATCAGCGATTTCGTCCGTGGCCCGGCAATCAAGGACTATCCGCTGCGCCAGATTTCGAAGCATGTCTGGATCATCTTCACTCCCGATGCTTTCCCGACGCCGGAAAACCAGGGGATGATGAGCAACGTCACCTTCGTCAACACCAGCCAGGGTATCGTGGTCGTCGATACCGGTGCTTCGGTGCAGATCGGCGAAATGTCCATCCGGCAACTGGAGCGTTCGCTGAAAAAGCCGGTCATCGCGATCATCAACACCCATTACCACGGCGACCACTGGCTGGGAAATCATGCCTACGTCGATCGCTACGGCAACAGCCTGCCGATTTATGCCCACCCCGGCACCATCCAGGCGATCAAGGGTATTCAGGGCAGTCTGTGGCTGACGCTGATCGAAAAGGCGACCAACCAGGCTTCGCTCGGCACCCGTATCGTGCCACCCAATACGCCGCTCGAACATGGGGCCGTGCTCAAGTTCGGTGATGTGACCCTGCGCATTCATCACTATGGCACCGTGCACACGCCCTTCGATCTGTGTGTCGAAGTGGTCCAGGACGGCGTGACGCTGGTTGGCGATATTGCGATGGACCGGCGCATTGCCAACATGGATGACGGTTCCTATCTCGGCACTTTCAAGGCCTACGACACGCTGGTCAAGAAGACGGGAACCCGGATCTGGCTGCCGGCGCACGGAGAACCGGGCGAACACGTGCTGAAATGGAACCGCGAACTGTTCGAAGGCATCTACCGCCCCTGCGAGCAGGCAGTCAAAAATGGACTACCGCTCGAAGAGGCCAAGGCGCTGGTTCTCAAGGACCCGCGCGTCGCCAGCCGGGCCAAAGAAACCAGGGGTTTCGAGGCGAATATCGGCAAGTACGTCAGCATCGCCTACCTGGAGGCCGAAGCGGCCGGCTTCTGAGCGGCGAACCATCTGCGCTTTTCGTGTTCAGAGGAAAGGGCTGGCCGGCACGCCACTTGCTGCATGCCGGAATAGCCTGATTTTCTTGCCAGAAACCCGACACGATGAACGCCCCAGAATCCCTGCCTGTTGAATTTCCCGTCTTCGACAACAGCTTCGCCGCACTGCCTGAAGCTTTCTACACCCGCCTTGAGCCGCATCCGCTGCCTGAACCTTACGTGGTCGGTGTCAGCACTGAGGTGGCTGACTTGCTCGGCCTGCCTGCCGAGTTGATGCATAGCCCCCAGTTTGCCGAGATCTTCGCTGGCAACCGCCTCCTGCCGGGCAGTGAACCCCTGGCCGCCGTTTATTCCGGCCACCAGTTTGGCGTCTGGGCCGGGCAACTTGGCGACGGACGGGCGCATTTGCTGGGTGGCCTGCGTAATGATCAGGGGCATTGGGAAATCCAGCTCAAGGGGGCGGGACGAACGCCCTATTCGCGCGGTGCCGACGGCCGAGCCGTGCTGCGTTCGTCGATTCGTGAATTTCTTTGTTCGGAAGCGATGGCCGGCCTCGGCGTGCCGACGACGCGGGCGCTGTGCGTGATCGGGGCGGATCAGCCGGTGCGCCGCGAGGAAATCGAAACGGCTGCCGTGGTGGCCCGCGTTGCACCGGGCTTCGTGCGTTTCGGCTCCTTCGAGCACTGGGCTTCGCGTGATCGAAGCCGCGAATTGCAGCAACTGGCCGATTACGTCATCGACACCTTCCGGCCCGAATGCCGTGATGCGGAGAACCCCTACGATGCCCTGCTGCGCGACGTTTCCCGCCGTACCGGCGAACTGATCGCCCACTGGATGGCGGTCGGCTTCATGCATGGCGTGATGAACACCGACAACATGTCCATCCTCGGCCTGACGCTGGACTACGGTCCCTTCGGTTTCATGGAGGCCTTCGATGCCGGCCACATCTGCAATCACTCGGATCACCAAGGGCGCTATACCTATCGCAACCAGCCGCATGTCGCCCAATGGAACCTCTACTGCCTGGCCGATGCTTTCCTGCCGCTGTTGAAGCATCCGGATGTCTCCCGGGCGGCAGTCGATGAAACCTATGGCGATGCCTTCGCCCAGACCTTCGAGCGCCTGATGTGCGCCAAGCTCGGCTTGCGTCATGCCTTGCCGGATGACGAAAATTTCATCGGTGAAACCTTCGGCTTCCTGCAGCAGCATCGGCCGGATTTCACGCTGTTTTTCCGTCGGTTGTCTCGACTGAGTGGCGGGCTGGACGGGGAAGCCATGGCCAAAGCCGATGCCCCTTTGCGCGACCTGTTTGTCGATCGAGCCGCCTGCGATGCCTGGCTGGCCAACTGGCGGGCCAGGCTGGCGCAAACGCCGTGGGACGATGGCGAGCGCCAGGCATCCATGCTCGCCGCCAATCCCAAATACGTGCTGCGCAACTGGCTGGCTGAAGCGGCAATCCGCAAGGCGAAGCTGAAGGACTATTCCGGCGTGCAGCGCCTGCTCACCTGTCTGCGCCGACCCTACGACGAGCAGCCGGAATTCGACGATCTGGCCGCCCTGCCGCCCGACTGGGCCAGCGGGTTGGAGGTCAGCTGTTCGAGCTGAGCGGCATTTTCCGGGTTTCTTTCAGCCAGCGCAGCATGATCATGAACAGGTTGTCCGGATCGACCGGCTTGGCGATGAAATCGTTCATGCCGGCATCCATGCAACGTGCGCGGTCCTCGGCAAAGGCGTTGGCGGTCATCGCGATGATCGGCACGTCGGCATAGTCTGGAATCTCACGGATAGCCTGGGTGGCGCCGAGGCCATCCAGCTCTGGCATCTGCATGTCCATCAGGATCAGGTCGTAGCGGTATTGCAGTGCCATTTCCAGTGCCTGGGCACCATCTGGTGCAATGTCGACGGCAAAGCCAAGCGTTTCGCGCAATAGTTCGAGCGCAACCTCCTGATTCACCCAGTCGTCTTCGGCAACCAGGATGCGGCTCTTGCCGAATTCGGTTTTCAGCCGTTTTTCAGCCTCGACGCCATCGTTGTGCGCCTCGACTGTCGGAGCGTGCAGCGGTTCGGCTCGCTGCAGACGGACCGTAAAGGTAAATTCGCTGCCGGCCCCCGGTGTGCTGACGACCTGGATTTCCCCGCCCATCAAGCGAACGAGGCGCTGGCAGATCGGCAGACCCAGTCCCGTCCCGCCATATTTTCGCGTGGTCGAACCATCAGCCTGTTCGAATGGGTTGAAAATCCGTCCGATCGCTTCCGGGGCGATGCCGATGCCGGTATCCCTGACCGACAGTTCGATGTGCACTGCTTTCTCGTCGTCCTCGACGACGCGGGCGACGATGCGGACCTCGCCGCGCTCGGTGAATTTGATCGCATTGCCGGCCAGGTTGAGCAATACCTGTTGCAGGCGAAGCGGGTCGCCAAGCAGGCGCAACCCCTTGAGCCGGGAGTCGACGTCGAGAATGAAGCGCAGGCGAGCCGATTCGGCGCGCGGTGTCAGCAGACTGGCCACATCGGCGGCCAGTTCGGGAATTGAAAAGGCGGTCTGCTCCAGCGTCATCCGTTCTGCATCGATCTTCGACAGGTCGAGAACGTCGTTAAGCAATTGCAGCAGATGATTGGCCGCATTGTCGATCTTCCCCAGCTTGTCCACCTGGAGCGGGTCGGCGTTTTGGCGCTTGAGCATGTAGGTCATGCCGATGATGGCATTCATCGGCGTCCGCAATTCATGGCTCATGTTGGACAGGAAAGTACTCTTCGCCCGGCTGGCCGCTTCGGCTGCTTCCTTGGCCACGGACAGGGCCTGCGTCCGTTCCTGCACGGTGTCTTCGAGGTGATCGCGTTGATCGGCCAGTTGCCGGTCGCGCTCGGCGATTTCCGCGAGCATTGAATTGAAAGTATCGCCCAGGCGACCGATTTCGTCGTCCGAATAGATCTTGGCGTGGCGCGAATAATCCTTCGAATTGGCGACGTATTGCGCCGTATCGGTCAGCGAGCCGAGGGCGGCGAGGATGGCAGCCAGCATTTTGCTGGCGATGGCAAAGGCGATCACGAACGAGATGGTCAGGGCCAGCAGCGAAAGAGCCAGGTTCCAGGCGATGGCTTGCCAGACCTGATTCAGGCTGGCTGTAATCGATACGGTGCCGACCACCCCGTCTTCCGAGCGGATGGGCACGGCGACCGTGACATTTGACCAGTCGGCATAGACGGCACGTTCGCGATGCGGTCGATCGCCGAGATTGACCTGCGCGGGTAGCTGGCGATTGACGGCATCGAAGATGTAGCGAAAATCCGAGTCGAGGCCGAGCAGACGTACCGTCAGGACGTCCGGATGCTCGGCAAACGAACTCAGCAGCTGCTTGGCCCCCTTGGTGTCCTTGAATTCGATGACCGCCGAGGCATTGAAGGCGACGACATCGGCCATGGCGAACAATTCGTTCGTTTTCGCCTGGCGTCGCTGGTCAATTTCACGAACTGCAAAGGTCAGGAAGGAAAGCAGCAGACCGATCCCGAGTGACACTGCAATGGCCAGCGCAATTTTCTTGCGGATGGTCTGGCGGGTACCACTCATCAATCGCCTCCGAGGACTTGTTAGGCAAGACGCAGCATTTGCGAACCGGGGGTTAGTCCACTCCGGGACAGGGATTGGCATTGACGACGAATTGAGTCCGGCCACTGCTACGGGCCTGTTCGGTCCCTACGCCAAGTCGGATGTAACTTTCCGAATCGCTGACCGTCAGTATGGGCTGGCTATCTAGCCAGCGCAATACCGCGCTGATCGGGCTTCTTCGATCTCGGGCATGACGAGCTGTTGGCGGTGTGGCATATCGCCCCGACTGGTTGCCCCAAGACCGCGAATGACCTCGATGCGTTCGATATCTTCAAGCGGAATCGCACCCTGTTCCCCCGTGTCTGAGAATAAGGGCTGATAGGTGCTGCGTCCGTCGCCCAGCACCTGCAACTTGTTGGTAAAGCGGCCGTTGAAACCTCGGGCCGTCATGGCGTATCGACTTTGGTCGATTTACGCCAACGGTATGCCATGGGCAGAAATGAAAAAGCCGGCAAGCGTTGATGCGCTTGCCGGCCAATTTCAGACTTCAGGTGTTACTGGACTTGCTGGATGCCTGCCAATGTCCAGCCGCGGCTGTTGTCGGTCGGCTTGGTCATGTGCCAGATTTCGTCGAACGGTGCGGCTGCCGCATCCTTCTCTTCGCGGATCAGGCCGGTGAAACGGAGGCTGACGATGTAGCGGCTGGGCTCCTCGGCAACATCGATGACCTCAGCATTCAGTTGCACGACATCGGTTTCCTGCTTGGCATTGCCGCGCTCGGCCATTTCCATCTTGATTTCGGCGAACATTTCCGGCGAGGTGAATTCGCGGATGTCGTCCAGATTGCCAGCATCGTTGGAGGCCTGCAGGCGAATGAAGTTGACCTTGGCGTTGCGGACAAAGCCTTCAACGTCAAAACCGGCCGGGATGTTACCGCCCGTCGTTGCACTGGCCAGCGGCGCGGCAGCGGAACCACCAGCCGGGATGAAATCCGGCTGATGCGGCGCATTGTTGCCGTAGTTGGCATTGGCCCCCGCATACTGCATGCCGCCTTGTTGGGAAGCCGCCGCCTTCTTGCGCATGAAATAGCCGATGACACCGATCACGGCCACGGCAAGCAGCGCCATCATCATGAAGTTGGCCAGGCCTTCACCGAAGCCGAAATGCGACGCCAGTGCAGCCAGGCCAAGACCGGCGGCCAGACCAGCCAGCGGGCCCATCCAGGAACGCTTCGGTTGGGCTTGCGGGGCCGCAGCGGGTTGCTGCTGGGCGGGGGCGGCGGTGGTCGACTTGCTCGGGGCAACCGACTGGCGTTGCATGCCAGAGGAGCTGCCGCCACCGAGGCGTTTGGCCTCGGCATCATTGATGTGCAACGTGAAGCCGAGCACCAGTGCGGCGGCCATCATTACGAAATTCTTCATATTTGTCTCCGGGTGGAAAAGTTACAGCACGTAGTGTAGCGGTTTACTGTTGCTGAAAAATTATCTTCGCCCTGTGTGACAGTTCGAGAAAACCGAAGTTTCAGGTGCGATTGAACAGGGCGGCTGTCGCTTCTGGATTGGAGGGAAAGTAGAAGTGTACGTAGGAGGCCGTCAGTCGATTTTGCCGATAGATAGCCTCACCTTCGCGGCCGTCAGCCGTCTGGGCACGAACCAGCGGGACGAGCGGGGTTTCACTCTTCGAGTAATGGAAGGTGTGACCGGAAAGCCGACCCTCTGGTAACTCGGCGAACTGGGTGCCGAGCGCAGCCAGGCGTTGCTGCATGACCGAGCGGCCGGGCAGCAAACCGCCAAAGTCATGGCAGACACCGGCCTTGTCGATGACTTTCTCGAACAGGCTCATCATGCCGCCGCATTCGGCGAGCAGGGGTTTGCCTGCGGCGACATGGCTTTTCAGCGCCTGCCACAGGCCGGTGTGCCGGCTGAGTGCGTCGGCGTGCAGTTCGGGATAGCCGCCGGGCAGCCAGGCTGCATCGCATTCGGGCAACTCGTCACCATTGACCGGTGAGAAAAAGCGCAGTTCGGCGCCAAGTGCGGTCAGCGTTTCCAGATTGGCCGGGTAGATGAAGCCGTAGGCTGCATCCCGGGCGATGGCGATGCGCAGGCCGGCAAGCAGTGGCGGGATGGCCGGCGGTGCGCAGTTTTCAAAGAGTACTGGTTTTGGCAGATCAACCGTCGCGCTGGCAGCCAGGGAGTCGGCCAGATGGTCGAGGCGGGCTTCCAGATCGGTGATCTCGGCCGCCTGCAACAGGCCAAGATGACGTTCCGGCAGGCTGTTCGCCGAGCGCGGCAAGGCGCCAAACCAGCCCATGCCGGCCGGCAGGCTGTCGCGCAGCATCTCGGTATGCCGTTCGCTGCCGACCCGGTTGGCCAGCACGCCGGCAAAAGGCAGGCCGGGTCGGTAGGTGGCCAGGCCGTGGGCAACGGCGCCAAAGGTCTGGGCCATGGCGCCAGCATCGATCAGGGCCATGACCGGAATGCCGAAGCGTTCGGCAATGTCGGCCGCTGACGGCTGGCCGTCGAACAGGCCCATCACGCCTTCGACCAGGATCAGGTCGGAATCCGCCGCCGCCCGGGCCAGACGCCAGCGGGCATCAGCCTCGCCGCACATGCCGAGGTCGAGGTTCTGGCAGGCGCGACCGCTGGCCATGGCATGAATCTGTGGGTCGAGAAAGTCAGGACCACACTTGAAGACGGTGACGCGCCGGCCTTGCCGGGCATGCAGTCGGGCCAGTGCTGCGGTGACGGTGGTCTTGCCCTGGCCGGAAGCGGGGGCGGCGATCAGCAGTGCGGGGCAGGCCGGCATCAGAATTCGAGACCCGGCATGGCCTTGATGCCGCTCTGGAAAGCGTGCTTTTCCATGCCGATGTCGCTGACCGTATCGGCCGCATCGCGCAGGGCCTGCGGTGCGGCGCGGCCGGTGATGATGACGTGCTGCATCAGGGGGCGGGAGAGCAGTTTGGCGATGACGGTGTCGAGATCCAGCCAGCCATACTTGAAGGCGTAGGTCATTTCGTCGAGCACGACGAGGCCGATGGCCGGGTCGCTCAAATGGCCGCAGGCAACGTCCCAGGCAGCCTGCGCAGCCCGGGCATCGCGGTCCTTATCTTGGGTTTCCCAGGTGAAGCCCTCGCCGCCGACATGCCATTGGACGTTGGGCTGCAGGCGGAAGAAGGCTTCCTCGCCGGTGTCCGAGCGGCCTTTGACAAACTGCACGACGCCGACCTTCAGGCCATGGCCGAGGGCGCGGGCGACGACACCGAAGGCAGCACTCGACTTGCCCTTGCCGTTGCCGGTGTTGATGACCAATACACCGCGTTCTTCCTGAGCCGCCTCGATCTTGCTGTCGATGACGGCCTTCTTTTTCTGCATACGTTCTTCGTGAGTGATAGTCATTGTCTATTCCGGAATGAAGCAGCGATGGCCGCGGTCTTCGATCTGCCGCAGGCCATAGCCGTATAGGTCGGACAGCGTTTCAGCTGTCAGGATGTCGTCGACCGGCGCGATCTCGGTCCGGCCATCGCCGAAGACGAGTAGCGCCCGGTCACAGAAGCGATGGGCCAGCGCCGGGTCGTGCAGAACCATGATGACGCCGGCGCCGCAGTCGCGGGCCGTGCCGGCGAACAGTTCGAGCACGGCCATCTGGTGATTGAGGTCGAGATGCGACAGCGGTTCGTCGAGCAGATAGAGCGGTGCGGCCTGTGTCAGCAGCGTGGCGATGGCCAGCCGCTGGCGTTCGCCACCGGACAGGGTGTGAATCTGCCGGGTTTCCATGCCATCGAGCCCCACTGCTTTCAGCGCACCACGCGCCAGTTCCGCGTCGCGGGTCGATTCCCAATCCCAGCGGCCAAGGTGCGGATGGCGGCCGGTCAGCGCAGTTTCCAGCACGGTCGAGCCAAAGGGATCGTTCTGGAACTGTCCGAGCCAGGCCCGCTGCAAGGCGGCCTGACGCGGCGGCATCAGCGCGGCATCTTCGCCATCCAGCAACACGGCGCCGCCTGCAGCCTTGCGCAGGCCGGCCAGCGTGGACAGCAAGGTCGATTTGCCGGCGCCGTTGCGACCGAGGATGGCGACGCGTTCACCGGTTGCCACGGCGAAATTCAACCGGTCGACCACGGTTTTGTCACCGATTTCAACGCGCAGCTGACGAGCTTCTAGCAGGGGGCGGCTCATTTCGGCTGCCTCGACAACAGGAAAAGGAAGACCGGCACGCCGATCAGTGCCGTCAGTACGCCGACTGGCAACTGTTGCGGGGCGATCAGGGTCCGCGCCAAGGTATCGGCCAGCACCAGCAGCGAGCCGCCGGCTAGCACCGAAGCCGGTAGCAATAGCCGCTGGTCGTTGCCGGTGGCCAGGCGCACCAGATGCGGGACGACCAGTCCGACGAAGCCGATTGAGCCGGCCGTGGTGACCGACGCCGCCGTGGCCAAAGAGGCGAGCAGATAAATGGCGTAGCGCAGCCGGCCGACCGCAACGCCCAGTGCCTGTGCCTGCATCATGCCGCGCGATAGCAGGTTCAGTTCGCGGGCGAAAGGCATGGCCAGGGCCAAAGCGACGACCAGTGCCAGCAAGGCCGGCCACCATTGGGTGCTCTGCCCGAGGTCGCCCATCAGCCAGAACAGCATGCCGCGCAGCTTGTGTTCTTCGGCAATGGCCAGCATCAGCGCGACCAAGGCGCCGCAGCCGGCGGCGACGATGACGCCGGTCAGCAGCAGACGGGTCTGGGTCCAACTGCCATCGCCGTGGGCCAGCCCGAAAACGATGAACATCGCGCCTAGCGCCCCGGCGAAGGCCAGTCCGTCGATACCGAGCACCGGCAGGCCGACCAGGATGGCAAACATCGCTCCTACCCCGGCGCCGCCAGAAATGCCCAACACATAAGGGTCAGCCAGCGGATTGCGCAACAGCACCTGCATCAGTGCGCCGGCCAGAGCGAGCAGACCACCGCAGGCAAAGCCGGCAATCGCTCGCGGCAGGCGCAACTGCAGAACAACGTCGCCGGCGCCGCCTTCCTGGCCGAGTAACGCCCCCAGCACTTCGCCATAGGAAACCTTGAAACTTCCCACCGTCAACGCCAGCCCGAAACTGGCCACGGCCAACAGGCAGAGGCTGGCGAGGATCAGAAAGGCGCGTTGGCGAGTGGGCATGAGTTGAGTCGTTATTGCTGACGGTTATTTGAAGTCATAGCGGGCAGTCATGACAAAACTACGCCCGTCGGCAGGATAGTAGTAGTAATCGGTCGCGTAGCCGTAAGCAGCGCTCGACTGATAAGTCGCCCAGTTGGCGTATTTCTTGTCGAAGGCATTGAGTACCTTGGCGGCAATCGTCCATTGGCTGAATTTCCAGGCGGCCATCAGGTCCGTTGTCGTATAGCCACCCACCTGCCTCCGCGTGTTGGCATAGTCGCCGCTCACGTAGCGTTCTCCGACGTAATTGACTGTCGCGCTGTACTGGCCGAATTGCTGGGCATTCCACTGTAGCGCCAGCGCGCCCTTGTTTTCGGCGACCATCGGGATCTGTTTGCCAGTGAACGAGCCGCTACGGTAGGTCGCGTCCAGATAGGTATAGCTGCCGCGCAGGGCGAGGCTCGAGGTGGCCTGCCATTGCGCTTCCAGTTCGATGCCCCGGCGCTGGGTCGGGTCGGTGTTGATGTTGGTGTACAAATTGCTGTCGAACAGGATTTCATCCGTCAGCTTCATGTCGAAGGCCGCGGCTTTGACCGATATGTCACCCCGGCGGGCAGAGGCGCCGATTTCCTTGATGGTGCCGTGTTGGGGGCGCAGGTTGGCGGAAAACACGGAGTTTCCGGACATGATGTCGTAACCGAACAGCTCGTCGGTATTGGCGAAACGGAAGGTGGTGCCTGCCTTGCCATAGACCTGCCAGTGACTGCCGGCATACGTCAGGCCGATTTCTCCGGCGTTCTTCGTGCGCTGGGTTTCGCCCTGAATCGAACTGTCGGCGGCGCTTTGCCACATGCGCTGCGAACGGGCGCCGAGCATCAGGCCCCAGTGCTCATCGAAGTGGGTCAGGTTCTGCAGGTACAGGGCCTGGCTGTCCTGCTCGGCGCGGGCGCGGGAAGTGCCAAACAGTGCGCTGTTGCTGACTGAGCGCCAGTCGCCGTGGTACTGATCGAAACCGATCACGGTCTCGCTGGCGGCCAGGCCGGGCAGGCCATGCGCCCAGCGCAGGCGAGGCGTGAAGGACCAGTGCTCTTTCTCCCGCTCGTAAGTGGAGCGATAGACGCCGGAGTACGAGTCGTAGTTATCCTGATCGAAGGAAAACTCGGCATTGAACAACAGATTCTGGGCGATTTCAGCTTCAACGCCCGGGCGAATCCGGAAGCCGTCGCGATGCTGGTGATCCTGTGGTGTTTTCGAGTAGCGCGGGCGCTGATCGTAGTCGGCCTGCGAGAGAGCACCCGGCAGCCTGGCGCTTTCATCGAAGCCGGAAAAGTCGACGAAACCCTTGGCGCTGCTGCCATCAATGCCGACTCGGCCGGCCAGCGAAGTCTGGGTGGCGGCTGAGTTCTGGCGCCAGCCATTGGTGTCGGCGAAGTGTCCAGCCAGGTTGATGTGAGCGCTTTCACCGCGAGCGGACAGTTGCGCATCGGTGGTGAGCAGCCCGTTGCTGCCGGCGCCGAGCGTAATGTTCTGCTGCGTACCAGTCGCTTTCTTGGTGATGATATTGACCACACCGCCACTGGCGCCATCACCGTAGAGCACGGTACCCGAGCCGCGCATGATTTCGATTCTCTCGATGTTGCTCAAAGGGATCAAGGACCAGTTGACCGAGTCCATGGCCGCCGGGTTGAGACGCTGGCCATCGAGCAGGATCAGGGTGTTCAGCGAAGCGGTAGCGGGGCCGAAGCCGCGCAGATCGACGCTGGCATCGATGCCGAAACCGCCATAAAGGGCGCTAACGCTGATGCCGGCCTGTGTTTTCAGAAGGTCGGGCAAATTGCTGGCCGGGCTCTGACGAATATCCTGCGCAGAGATCACGGTGATATTGGCTGGCAGGCGGGAGTCGATTTGCTCGAAGCGGGTTGCCGAAACGACGACCGCCGGCATTTCTGCTGCGTCATGGGCGAAAACGCTCGAAATGCACAAGGGCAGGGAGAAAACGAGATATTGCGGCTTCACGGAGCTTTCCTTTCCCGGCAGACGTCCCCGCTGCCGGAATGCGTTGAGACGGAAGCGCGGGAGGCAGCTGGTCGAGAAACCGGCACCACCACCCCGTGGCACTTCCAATGGGGGTTCCAGGCCGGTATCCGGGCTCACAAGTCTTGACGTATCGCCTTCCCAGGTATTACCCAGTGGCTATGTGATACGCCCGCACTTGCTTACCGTTGCGGGGGCAGCAGCGGCATGGTCTCGTTGGAGAC
>JAGTRV010000001.1 GCA_018262245.1 Pseudomonadota bacterium
CGGCACCGTGCCGATTGGCACCGGGCTGTTACGGATGATCCACTCACGCGTTTCGTGAATGTTCTTGCCGGTGGACAGGTCCATCACCGTGTCGCCGCCCCAGCGGATCGACCAGGTCATGTTCTCGACTTCTTCCTGAATGCTGGAACCGAGCGCCGAGTTGCCGATGTTGGCATTGATCTTGACCAGGAAATTGCGGCCGATGATCATCGGCTCACTTTCCGGGTGGTTGATGTTGTTCGGGATGATGGCGCGGCCGCGAGCGATTTCGCTGCGCACGAATTCCGGGGTGATTTCTTCCGGAATGCTGGCGCCGAAATCCTGGCCCTTGTGCTGGCGACCGAGAATATCGGCCATCCGGTTGCCCATCGGGCCGGTGGCCTTCAGGCTTTCAATGTAAGCACGGCGGTTGTTGTTCTCGCGGATGGCGACGTATTCCATTTCCGGCGTGATGATGCCCCGGCGGGCGTAGTGCATCTGCGAAACGTTCTGACCGGCCTTGGCGCGCAGCGGCTTGCGGTGCAGGCCGGGGAAGCGCAGTTCGTCGAGTTTTGGGTCGGCGGCACGCTGGCGGCCGAACTCGGAACTCAAATCGGCCAGCGCCTCGACATCGCCGCGCTCGGCAATCCACTGGGCACGCAGCGCCGGCAGGCCGGAACGGATGTCGATCTTGGCGGCCGGGTCGGAATAGGGGCCGGAGCAGTCATAAACGTAGATCGGCGGGTTCTTTTCTCCACCGAAGGCGGTCGGCGTGTCGTCCTGCGACACTTCGCGCATCGGTACCCGAATATCCGGGCGCGAACCTTCAACGTAGATTTTGCGGGAATTGGGCAGCGGCTGGACTGCAGCCTCGTCGACGTGGGCGTTGGCGGCGAGGAATTGTTCGGTGGCGTTCATTGAAGCTCCATGCATTTTGTAGCAGGTAAGACGGGCAAGGAGCGATCTGGTTCCAACGACAGAGTTCGTTTCCCTACGACGGCATGACCCGGTCAGGTTCGAAGGGTAATTCTCAGCCAAGTTTTGCGGTTGGCACCCCTAACGAGTGGGCTGCAAGTTACTGGAAATACAGGCAAAATGCAAGGAATGACAAAGTGCGCTCAAGATTTGCAGAAATCAGCCGAAATATCTTGGACAAGCCGCGGAATACTAAAGAAAAATGAGGGAACCAAGATGCGCCACCTGATCATCGCCAGCCTGCTGGCCGCCCTGCCTTGGGCTGCTTCGGCTGCCCCAACCTGGCAAACCATCTCGTCAGAACCGGGCAAGCGCATCGAGATCGACCGCACCAGCCTGAAGCGCGAAGGGAGCACCGTGCAGGCTCAAGGGCGCATCGTCCTTGAAAAAGAGCTGACTGACGCAAAATCAGGCGCCGGCTACCGGGTCATCGAAGCAATTACCCGCTACGACTGCAACACGCGCAACGCCAACACGATCAAACGCATTTTCAAGAAAAACGAAAACGAAGTCATCCGCGAGGAAGAAATCAAGGGTTCCGATCTCCCGGTACGCACTGGCACGCTGGACGACAAGGTATTGCGTGAAGTCTGCCGCCCGCCGAAGGAAAGCCCGGCAGAACTGGCCAAAAAAGCCAATGAAGCGGCTGGCGAACTCAAGGCAGCCAACGACGCGCTACTCAAGAAGGAAATGAGCAAGGCCGAAAAACCGGCAACCATCAAGGCCAGCGATGTGCCGGCCAAGGAAGCTGAACACGGCGCCATTCCCTCGATCCGCCCGAACCTGAAGGCAGCAACGGAAAGCGTCAAGGAGACGGCACCAACCCCAACGCCGGCACCTGCGCCGGCCAAAGCAGTGGCCCCTGCAAAAGCGGCGACCGTCGTCGTGCACACCACGCCAGCCCCAGCGCCCAAAGCCAGGAAGCCAGCCAGGTCTGAAGGCTATATGCTGGAATTGACCCATTCCGAACCTGCCGCACAGCACGCCCAAATTCACTGGGCCTACGATGGTGCCGGCGCCCCGGAAAACTGGCCCAATCTCGACCCGAAGAACAAGGTGTGCGCGATCGGCGAGCGCCAGTCACCAATCGACATCAAGGACGGCATCAAGGTCGACCTGGAGCCGATCAAGTTCAAGTACCAGCCCTCTACCTTCAGGATCGTCGACAACGGCCATACCGTGCAGGTCGAAGTCGGTGAAGGCTCGATTTCTCTGACCGGCAAAACCTACGAACTGGTCCAGTTCCACTTCCATCGCCCGTCTGAAGAAAAGGTAAACGGTCAGCGCTTCGACATGGTCGTCCATCTGGTGCACAAGTCGGATGACGGGCAACTCGCTGTCGTCGCCGTGCTGCTCGAACGTGGCACCGAGAACCCCTTCATCCAGACGCTGTGGAACAACATGCCGCTGGAAAAGAACATGGCAGTCGCCCCTCCGACGACCACCATCGATCTGAACACCCTGCTACCAGCTACCCGCAACTACTACACCTACATGGGCTCGCTGACCACGCCTCCGTGCTCCGAAGGAGTGCTGTGGCTGGTCATGAAACAACCGGTGCAAGTTTCGCAGGATCAGATCAACATTTTCAGCCGCCTGTACAAAAACAACGCCCGGCCGATCCAGCCCTCCGGCGGACGCCTGATCAAGGAAGGCCGTTGACCTGAAACGAGGCAGAGTGGTAACTTAATGACCAACGAGTCATTAAGTTACCCATGTCAGCAATACCTGCCCCCCGCAAACGTCGCAAGGAAGACCGCCCATCGGAACTTCTTGGTGCAGCCCTCCATTTGTTTGTTGAAAAAGGCTTCACCGCGACCCGACTGGAAGATGTCGCTGCCAAGGCGGGGGTTTCGAAGGGTACGCTGTATCTCTATTACGAGAACAAGGAAGCCTTGTTCAAGGCAGTGATCCAGGAAGGTGTGATTCCGATCATCGCCGAAAATGAAGCCATCGCCGCCAAGCACACGAGCAGCAGCTTCGATCTGCTGGAAAAACTGCTCGATAACTGGTGGACGAAAATCGGCCAGACGGCTTTTGCCGGCATTCCGAAATTGATGGTGGCCGAGGCCAGGAACTTTCCCGAGCTGGCGACTTTCTATTACGAAAATGTCATCAACCGCAGCCGGGCGCTGGTCGGATCAACACTGCGCCGCGGCATGAACAGCGGCGAATTCCGGCCGATGGACGTTGAAACAACGATCGACGTGCTCATTGCACCGATCCTGATGCTGCTGATCTGGCGTTTTTCAATGAACTGCTGCCAAGGCAGCCAAACCGATCCGCAGCAGTATCTGCAGATCCATATGGACATACTGCGGCAAGGTTTGCGCAGGCTGGAAAAAGAGAGTCAGGTATAATTTTGATTTGTCGGAACCTATATATTAGCTTGTGCTAATATTATGCCTGCGGAGACCCAAATGAACATCGAGCAAGCGCGCTTCAACATGATCGAACAGCAGATCCGACCCTGGGAGGTTCTGGATCCGCAGGTTCTCGACCTGCTCTTCGTCGTCAAGCGCGAAGACTTCACCCCCCCGGCCTATCGCAACCTGGCCTTTGCCGACATGGAAATCCCGCTGGGCGGTGGCCAAGTCATGCTGGCACCAAAGATTGAAGCCAAGATGCTGCAGGAACTGGTGCTCAAGAAAACCGACAAGGTGCTCGAAATCGGTACCGGCAGCGGTTATATGGCCGCCCTGCTGGCTGCCCGCGCCGAGCACGTCGTCACCGTTGAATCTCGCCCTGAACTGGCCGCTACCGCCAAGGACAACCTTGAGCGCGCCGGCGTTGCCAATGTCACGGTCGAAGTTGGCAATGGTGCCGAAGGCTGGTCGCAGCGCGGCCCCTACGATGCCATCGTCGTCTCTGGCTCCCTGCCGACCCTGCCTGCCAGCCTGCTCAAGCAATTGCGCGTCGGCGGCCGCCTGGCTGTCGTCGTCGGCGAAGCACCGGTCATGGAAGCCCAACTGATCACCTGCACGGGTGAAGGCATCTATAACACCGTCAACCTGTTCGAAACTGTCATTCCAGCCCTTGACGGTATCGAAACCAAGGCCAGCTTCACGTTCTGATGAAACAGGTTCGCGCTCAACAACTGGCAGAATGGCTGGCCGACGAAGCCCGGCCCAAGCCCGTTCTGCTGGATGTGCGCGAACCGTGGGAACTCGAACTCTGCCAACTGGAAGGTTCGCAGCATATTCCCATGCATCTGGTCCCGACCCGTTGCGACGAAATTGACTCGACGCAGGATGTGGTCGTGATCTGTCATCACGGCGGCCGCAGCATGCAGGTCGCCATGTTTCTTGAGCGCAAGGGCTTTGGTGCCGTATACAACCTGATGGGCGGGGTTGAGGCCTGGGCTGGCGAAGTCGACCCGACCATGCGTCGTTATTGAGGAAGGCATGAAAAAACTCGCTTGGCTGATTGTTTCGCCGCTGCTCGCCTCCCCACTCTTTGCCGCCGACCTGATGCAGGTTTATCGCGACGCGCAGGACAACGATCCGACCTTTGCCACCGCCCGGGCAACGCTCGATGCCGGACGTGAAAAGTCGCCACAGGCCCGCGCTGGGTTGTTACCCAGCCTGACCTTGTCCGGCAACACCGTGTGGAACGAGAATGAACTCTCGGCCCACAACGGACCGACCATCGCCAAGCCGCACTACAACTCCAACGGTTACCAACTGACGCTCAGCCAGCCGCTGTTCCGCTGGCAAAACTGGGTTTCATACGACCAATCGAAGCTGCAGGTCGCCCAGGCTGAAGCCAATTTCGTTCAGGCCCGACAAGATCTGATCCTGCGTGTCTCACAAGCCTATTTCGACGTGGTTTATGCCGTCGAAAACCTGAAGGCAGTTGGCGCCAACAAGACCGCCATTGCCCAGCAACTCGAGTCTGCCAAGAAGAATTTCGAAGTCGGCACCGCGACCATCACCGATACGCACGAGGCACAAGCCCGTTACGATCTGGCGATCGCTCAGGAAATTGCCGCCGAAAGCGATTATGAAATCCGCCAACGCGCCTTGCAGGCCATCATCGGCAAAGAGCCGGGGCCACTCGCGACGACGCGCAAGGATGCCGAGTTGTCGCCGCCGCAGCCAAACGACATGAAACAGTGGGTGGCAGCCGCCGAAAAGGACAGCATCACGGTTCAGGTGCAACAGGCCAATGCCGACATCGCAGCCCGTGAAGTCGACAAACAACGGGCTGGACACTATCCGACCGTAGACCTGGTCGCCAACCAGGGCTATTCAAAGAACTACGCCTCGACTTTCGGCGTCTATGACACCGATTTCAAGAACGTCGGCGTTCAAGTCAATATTCCGCTGTTTCAGGGCGGCCTGACCGTTTCGCGTCAACGTGAAGCCGCCGCCAATCGTGGCGCGGCGCAATCCGCACTCGAAACGGCTCGCCGCGGTGCCGCATTGTCTGCGCAGCAATACTATCTCGGCGTCACCAATGGGCTGGCCCAGGTCAGAGCCCTGAAAGCTGCGCTGGTCTCGTCGCAATCGGCGCTGGAATCGAACAAGCTGGGCTACGAAGTCGGCGTGCGCATCAATATCGACGTGCTGAACGCCGAAAACCAGGTCTACGTGACTCGACGCGATCTGGCCAAAGCCACGCTGGATACGCTGATGTCACAACTGCGTCTGAAGGCAGCAACCGGCTCATTGGGCGAAGATGATGTCGCCCAGATCAACGCCCTGCTCGCCCCGTCCACCGCTCAATAAGCCTCAGCATCCGCTCTGCTGCGCCTTGATGCGCGCAGGCAAACGTGCTGGCCGCTGCGCGCATCGCCGCCAATTCAGCCGGCCCGTTTAACAGGCGCTCGACCGCGGCACCAAGCATTTCCGGATTCTCAACACGTTGCGCAGCACCGGCAGCGATGGCATCTTCAGTCGCCTGCAGAAAATTGAAGGTATGCGGCCCGACGAGCACCGGGCATCCGCAAGCGGCCGCCTCGATCAGGTTCTGCCCGCCCAGCGGCAGCAAACTGCCGCCGATAAAGGACAAGTCGGCTAGCGTAAAGTAAGCGGCCATTTCGCCCATGCTGTCACCAAGCCAGATTTGCGTATCAGGAGCTGGCAGGCCGGCACTCCGCCGGGAACTGCGCCCCCCTTGCTGTTTCAGCAAATCAGCCACCTCATCAAAGCGTTGCGGATGGCGCGGCACCAGCACCAGCAGCGCCCCCGGAATGGCGACACGACGCCACGCCTCAAGCACCAGCACTTCCTCGCCCTCACGGGTACTCGCCGCCAGCCAGACAGGCCGCTGACCGATCGCCTGTCGCCATGCCTGCCCCAGCGCGATCTTGTCGGCCGGCGGAGTAACATCAAATTTCAGATTGCCGCAGACTTCGACCGTCTTCGCCCCCAGGGCGACGATGCGTTCGGCATCCCCGCGAGTCTGTGCTGCCACACCGCTCAGCGAGGCAAACGCCGGACCGACCAAGCCCGAAAAACGACCATAACCACGGGCTGAACGAACCGACAGGCGCGCATTGGCCAACACCACTGGAACACCTTGCTGCTTGGCGCCGGCCAGCAGATTGGGCCAGATTTCAGTTTCCATCAACACGCCAAAGGCGGGCGAGAAATGCCGCAGAAAGCGGGCCACGGCGCCGGGGTAATCATAGGGCAGGTAAGCCTGAACGACCTTGTCACCATAGACCTCCAGCCCCGCTGCCCGCCCGGTCGGGGTCATGCCGGTCAGCAGGATGCGATGCTCGGGCCAGCGGCTCAGCAGCCCCTCGATCAAGGGCTGGGCAGCGCGGGTTTCGCCCACCGACACGGCATGCACCCAGATCAGCTTGGCCGGCGCAGACTGAGGATAGAAACCGTAGCGCTCGCCGAGGTTTGCCAGATACTCGGGTTGCTTGCGGCCTCGCCACAGCAAACGCAGCCAGATCAGCGGCGTAATCAGATAGAGCAGCAGTGAGTAGGCGATGCGCGCCATCAGCCAAGCGCCATTTGCAATTCGCCAAGTACGGCGTCGGGCGACGGGATCTGGTTTTTGCCACCAAGATTGCGATGAAACCCGGCCCCCAATACGCCCGTCAGACCGGGATCAGTCGCGGTATAAAGAGCCACCGTGGGTACCTTCAAGGCCACCGCCAGGTGGGTCAGGCCGGTATCGACACCAACGGCGGCTCGGGTTCCGGCGAGCAGCGAAGCCAGATCGGGAATGCTCATCGCCGGCGCAGCCACCGCGCCGGGAATGCCGGCCGCCAGCCGGCCAGCTCGCTCCCGTTCGACCACACTGCCGCCGGGCAGCACGGCGCTCAACCCCAGCGAGTTCAAACGCGCCCCCAAACTCAGCCAGTTCGCTTCCGGCCACAACTTGTCATCGCGGCTGGTCGCCGTCAGGAAAACGACATAAGGCCGATGCGGCAACCAGTCGAACCCTGCTGCACTAGCTTCGATACCGTAGTCGGGTTCAGACTCGGCAGCATAGCCCAGCGCCGCTGCGGCCAAACGACGATTGCGCGCGACGGCGTGCAGTTCCCGTGAAACGTGAAAGCGACGGTCATAGCAGCGTGCGGCAATCGGTTCCCGTGCCGAGTCTGCCGCATAGCCCAGGACAGGCCCGCTCGCCTGGCTGGCGATCAGTGCACTTTTCAGCAGGCCCTGCGTGTCGATCACGGCATCGTAAGCGCGAACCTGTAAGAGACGCCGGAATTCGGCAATCTCCCGCCAAGTATCAGCCTTCAACAGATTCTTCCGCCAGCGCCGGATGGCCACCGGAATGATTGTTCCGACACCGGGATGCAGACGCGGAATAGCCGCAAAACTCTCTTCGACGCACCAGTCGATTTCGGCATCCGGAAAATGCCGTCGGATATCGCTAACCACCGGCAAATTATGGATGACGTCGCCGAGCGAGGAAGTTTTCACGATCAGAATGCGCATCGGCGGATAAAATCACGGCTTTCGAAGCCGCAATTATAAATGCCCGCCACGCGCCAGCCGCTTTCCGTTGCAATCATCACGCTCAACGCCGCCTCCCAGCTGGAGGACTGCCTGAAGAGTGCTGGCTTTGCCGACGAAATTGTTGTCGTCGATTCCGGCAGCACGGATGGCACACAGGCGCTGGCTGAACGCTACGGCGCTCGCGTCATCGAACAGGCATGGCTGGGTTTCGGGCCGCAAAAGCAATTCGCAGTCGACACCGCCAGCCACGACTGGGTTCTCTGCCTCGATGCCGACGAAAGGGTGTCGCCGGAATTGCAGGCGGCCATCGAAAATGCCCTGCAATCGCCGCCGAGCGCAGCATTCCGATTTGCCCGCTGCAACCGCTTCCTTGGTCGCTACCTGAAGTACGGCGAGGGCTATCCGGACTGGTCGCTGCGTCTTTTCGACCGCCGCCAGGCAGGCTGGTCCGACGACGCCGTCCATGAAAAGGTAATCGCCAACGGCGCTGTCGGCACCCTGAAAGGCGATCTGCTGCACGACTCAGCCGAAACCCTCGCCATCTATCTCGGCAAGCAAAACCGCTATACGACACTAGCGGCCGAAATGGCCGCCGCGGCAGGCAAGCGCGCCTCGTTCGCGCGCCTCGCCTTCAGCCCGATCATCCGCTTCATCAAGTTTTACCTGGTCCGCCAGGGCTTTCGTGATGGCCTGCCCGGCCTGATTCACATCGCCATCGGCTGTTTCAACAGCTTCATGAAATATGCCAAACTCTTTGAAAAACAGCGATCAAATGCTGCACTGCGGTAAAATCGCATGACTCTCTCCCCAAGGTGATTCCGTGAAAATTCTCGTGACCGGCGCTGCCGGATTCATCGGCATGACTACCTCGCTGCGCCTGCTGGCCCGCGGCGATGAGGTGGTCGGTCTCGACAACATGAACGACTACTACGAAGTGTCGCTCAAGGAAAACCGTCTGAAGCGCCTGACTGCCCTCCCCGGCTTCCGCTTCGTCAAACTGGATGTGGGCGACCGGGCCGGCATGGAAAAGCTGTTTGCCGACGAGAAATTCGACAAGGTCATCCACCTCGCCGCCCAGGCCGGCGTCCGCTATTCGATCCAGAATCCGCACGCCTACGTCGATAGCAATCTGGTCGGCTTCATCAATATTCTTGAAGGTTGCCGCCACCACAAGGTTCAGCATCTGGTTTACGCCTCCAGTTCCAGCGTCTATGGCGGCAACACCAAGATGCCCTTCTCCGAGCACGATAGCGTCGACCACCCGGTCAGCCTTTACGCCGCAACCAAGAAGGCCAACGAGCTGATGGCCCACACCTACAGCCACCTCTATGGCTTGCCGACGACCGGCCTGCGCTTCTTCACGGTCTATGGCCCGTGGGGACGTCCGGACATGGCGCTCTTCCTGTTCACCAAGGCCATCCTCGAAGGCCGGCCGATCGATGTCTTCAACCACGGCAACATGAAACGCGACTTCACCTACGTAGACGACATCGTCGAAGGTGTCATCCGCGTGATGGATCGCAATGCCGCGGCCAATGCCGAATACGACTCGCTCTCCGCCGATCCGGCGACCAGCAATGCCCCCTACCGGGTGTTCAACATCGGCAACAACAATCCAGTGCAGTTGCTCGACTTCATCGGCGCGATCGAAACCGCCCTTGGCCAGAAGGCAGAAAAGCGCCTGTTGCCGCTGCAGGACGGCGATGTCCCTGCTACCTACGCCAACACCGACCTGCTCAATGACTGGGTCGGCTTCGTCCCTGGCACCTCCGTTCAGGAAGGTGTCAGCAAATTTATCGCGTGGTATCGCGACTACTACAAGGTTTAAGGATTCGTTATGTGTGGCATCGTCGCGGCAGCCGCCGGCAAAAATATCGTCCCTGTCCTCGTCGAAGGGCTGAAGAAGCTCGAATACCGCGGCTATGATTCGGCTGGTCTGGCCGTCATCGGCAGCACCGCTATCGAACGCGTCCGTTCGGTCGGCCGGGTGGCCGAGCTGGAAATCGCCTCGGCCAGCACCAGCGCCGTCACCGGTATTGCTCACACCCGCTGGGCGACACATGGCGTCCCCTGCGAGCGCAATGCCCATCCACACGTCTCCGGCTCCATCGCCGTTGTCCATAACGGCATCATCGAAAACTACGAGTCCCTGCGCACCGAACTGAGCGCCCAAGGCTATGTCTTCACCTCGGACACCGACACCGAAAGCATCGCCCACCTGATCCAGGCGACGCTGAAGAGCGAGCCCGATCTTTTCAAGGCCGTGCAACTTGCCTGCCGTCGTCTGGTCGGTGCCTACGCGATCGCCGTCATCGACCACAACCAGCCCGGCAAGGTGGTCGTTTCCCGCGAAGGCTCGCCGCTCCTGCTCGGCGTTTCGGATACCGGCAGCTACGCGGCGTCAGATGCCTCGGCCCTGCTGCAGGTCACCCGCAACATGGTCTATCTGGAAAATGGTGACATTGCCGAGTTGACCGCAACCAGCGTCAAGATCACCCGCCTCGACGGCACACCGGTGGAACGCCCGGTTCATGTTTCCCAGCTGTCGGCCGCCGCGGTCGAGCTCGGCAACTACCAGCACTACATGCAGAAGGAAATCTTCGAGCAGCCTGAAGCACTGGCCAACACGCTGGAAATCGTTGGTGGCAGCAAGACCATTCAGCCCGGAATTTTCGGTGCAGAAGCCGGCAACTTGCTCGCCGATGTCGACTCAATTCTCATTCTTGCCTGCGGCACCAGCAGCCACTCCGGCTATACCGCCCGCTACTGGCTCGAAGCCATTGCCGGCGTGCCGTGCAATGTTGAAATTGCCAGCGAATACCGCTACCGCACCTCGGTCGCCAATCCGCGCCAGCTGATCGTCGCCATCTCCCAGTCCGGTGAAACCGCTGACACGCTGGCAGCCCTGCGTCACGCCAAGTCGCTGGGCCAGACCAAGACCCTGGCCATCTGCAACGTGCCGGAATCCGCCATTGTCCGCGAATGCGCGCTGCGCTTCATCACCCGCGCCGGCCCGGAAATCGGCGTCGCCTCGACCAAGGCCTTCACCACCCAGCTCGCCGCCCTCTTCTTGCTGACGCTGGTCATGACCAAGGTCAAGGGCCGCCTGACTCAGGATCAGGAAAGCGCCTTTATCGACCAGTTGCGTCACCTGCCAGTGGCCGTCAACAAAGTGCTTGAGCTAGAGGACGAGATCAAGGCTTGGGCCCAGCGTTTTGCCGACAAGCATCACGCCCTGTTCCTCGGGCGTGGCCGGCATTACCCGATCGCCATGGAAGGCGCACTAAAGCTCAAGGAAATCTCCTATATCCACGCCGAGGCTTATCCAGCCGGCGAACTGAAGCATGGTCCGCTGGCGCTGGTTGATGCCAACATGCCGGTTATTTCCGTTGCGCCCAACGATCAGTTGCTCGACAAGCTGAAGTCCAATCTCAAGGAAGTTCAGGCCCGCGGCGGCGAACTCTACGTTTTTGCCGATGCCGATTCGGAAATCCAGGAATCCGAAGGCGTGCACGTCCTGCGTTTACCGGAACACTACGGCGAACTGTCGCCAATTCTGCACGTCATTCCCTTGCAATTGCTCTCCTACCACGCCGCCCTGGTCAAAGGAACCGATGTGGACAAACCGCGCAATCTCGCGAAATCGGTGACCGTCGAGTAATCAAATGGCCACTTATGCCATCGGCGACATTCAGGGCTGCTACGACTCGCTGCAACGACTTCTCGAGCGCTGCGCCTTCGACCCCGCCACCGACCGGCTCTGGCTAGTCGGTGACCTGGTCAATCGCGGCCCGAAATCCCTGGCCACACTACGTCTGATCAAGTCCCTGGGGCCGGCCGCGCTGACCGTTCTCGGCAATCACGACCTCTACCTGCTGATGGTCGCCGAGGGTGGCGCCAAGTTTCGCGGCAAGGACGACACGCTGCAGGAAATCCTCGATGCGCCGGACTGCGCCGAACTGCTCGACTGGCTGCGTCACCAGCCGATCTGCCACACCGAAGGCGAGTACTGTCTCGTGCACGCCGGGCTGCTGCCGCAATGGACAGCTTCGCGCGCCCGCGAACTGGCCCGCGAAGTCGAAATTACGTTGCAAGGGCCAGATTTTCGCGAATTCATCCTGAACCTTTGGGGTAGCGAACCGGCCGGCTGGTCGGACAACCTGTCCGGCTGGGCCCGCTTGCGCGTCATCGTCAACGCGATGACCCGGATGCGTTTCTGTACGCTGGATGGGGTCATGGAATTCAAGGTCAAGGGCAAGCTGTCGAATGCCCCCGCCGGCCATGTCCCCTGGTTCGACCTGCCTGACCGGAAAAGTGCCAAATCGGTGCTGGTGACCGGCCACTGGTCGGCCCTCGGCCTGAAAGTCACGCCAAATCTGCTGGCACTGGACTCCGGCTGCCTGTGGGGCGGCCATCTGACTGCGGTTCGGCTGGAAGACCGTCAGGTATTTCAAGTGGACTGCTCACCAACGGAAGCCCAGCCGCTAAAGCGATAGCTTCACGCGCATCTGCCGCTACCTGTTTGCGATCCTCACCATTCAGGCCACGCAGCGGTGTGGTCACCAGTCGGGCAATCAGGTGTTTGCGGCCGAGAATTGCCGATGTGCACTGGCCCATGGAAATCTCGCCATCGTAACGCGGCGCCAGACTGCGCTGGCCATCCAACTCCCAATAGGAAATGGCCACCGGTAACACCGGCCGTCCGGCAGCCAGCGCCGGCTGAATCAGTGCTGCGTGAAAATGCAACAGGCTCCGACCATCGGTAGTCGTTCCTTCGGGAAAGACTGCCACATGCTTGCCCTTATCCAGAATTTCCGCCACTTGCTGGTTGATGATCCTGGCGTGACCGCGGCTGCCGCGACGCAGAAAGACCGTATCGTTCTTTGCGGCCAGCCAGCCGATCAGCGGCCAGTGGCGTACCTCTTCCTTCGACACGAAAGCAGCGGGCAGGGCGGCATTGATCACGTAGATATCGATCCACGAGATATGGTTGGCGACGAGCAGCGCACCAGGAACGGCATGCGTCAGGTCGGCCTCGACCTCGACGCCCAAGGCATCAAGCAAGGCCGCCGACCAGCTGGCTTTCAGGGCCAGACGCTGGCGGTCACTGCAGAGCGGAAAAACACACAGCGAAAAGAGCGCCCCGCTGATGACCAGCAGGGCGATGCGGAAAATCCGGAAGGCGCGAATCGCTAAGTTGGTTTGGTTCAGACTACTTATCCCAGATAGTGCTTGGCGTAACGACCGGAAACCTTGGCCATCGGCATCAGGATCGGCAGGTCGGCCGTGTTGAAATCAGGATCCCAAGCCGGCTCACCGCAAATCCAGGCCCCCGCACGGAGGTAGCCTTTGATCAACGGCGGCGTTTCGGCCGGGCGATCCTGCTGCAGAGCAGCCAGCGGCAGCGGACAACGCGGGAAAACGCGATATTCCTGCGGCCCGAGGTGATCGGCAGCCAGACGATTATACAAGCTGGCCGCCGCATGGCCGCCATCGGCCATGCTGATCGAGGCGCAGCCCATCAGGTAGTCATAACCATTCTCGACCATGAACTGAGCCAGACCCGACCAAAGCAGGGTGATCGTGGCACCGGTACGATACTCCGGATGAACGCAGGAGCGGCCGATCTCAACCAGGCGCGAACGCAGGTGCTGAAGGCGGGTCAGGTCGAATTCGTTTTCGGAGTAGTAACCGACCTGGCGAGCGTTTTCCGGTGTCAGGATACGGTAGGTACCGACGATTTCGCCACTCTGCGTATCGCGCACGACCAAGTGCTGGCAATACGGATCGTAAATATCGTGATCGACGCCCGGCGTCCGGCTCGGCAAATTGGCGCCCATTTCACCGGCAAACACGCGGTAGCGCAGGCGTTGCGCATCGAGGATATCGCTCTGGCTGCGGGCAAAACCAACAGCCAGACTCTTCTTTTCGGGACGGCTGCGACCCGCAGCCTTATGGATATTTTCCATCTTTGTTCTCCTTGTATTCGTGGAGAACAAGTCTGGATGAGCCTTGTTACAAGCGCTTTGCCCGAAAATGACAGCGATGTTTCAGAAAATACGCCTTACCAGGGCAGTGAACCAAAAGCCTTGCGGTAACGCTCGGCAATCTCTTCGCGGCTCGGGTGGTGGTTCTGGCCACCACGATGGGCAATCTTGATCGCGCCCATCACCGCCGCCAAGCGGCCGGTTGTCGGCCAGTCGAAACCATTGGCAATGCCGTAGAGCAGGCCGGAACGGTAGGCATCGCCGCAGCCCGTCGGATCAAGAATTTCGTCGGCCGTGACGCAAGGGATATCGTGACACTGGCCATCGGTATAGATTTCCGAGCCCTCACCACCGCGCGTCACGATCAGGGCCTTCAAATTACCCGCCAGTTGTTCGAGGCTACGCCCGGTGCGGTCGCACAGCAGCTTGGCCTCGTAATCGTTGAAGCAGGCGTAATCGGCCAGCTGGATGAAATCGAGCAGTTCGTCGCCATTGAACATCGGCAGACCCTGGCCCGGATCGAAAATGAACGGCACGTTGGCATCGGCAAAGTCACGGGCGTGCTGCATCATGCCTTCGCGGCCATCCGGCGCCACAATGCCGAGCTTGGCATTGGCACTTTCAACCTTGTTCAGATGCGAAAACGTCATCGCTCCCGGATGGAAAGCGGTGATCTGGTTGTCGTCGAGGTCGGTCGTGATGAAAGCCTGCGCCGTGAAGCTGCCGCCAATCTGGCGAACATGGTTCCGTGACAGGCCAAGTTTGTCGAGCCGATCAAGATAGGGCGCGGCATCATCGCCAACGGTGGCCATGATCGTCGGATCGCCGCCAAGCAGCATCAGGTTATAGGCGATGTTGCCAGCACAGCCGCCGAATTCACGACGCATCTCTGGAACCAGGAAGGCCACATTCAGGATGTGGATCTGCTCAGGCAGGATGTGGTTCTTGAAGCGGTCCGGGAAGACCATGATGTTGTCGAAAGCCAGGGAACCACAGATCAGTGTCGTCATAAAGAATCAGGGATAGAAGATGTAAAGGCGATAGCCCGAGGCACCGATCTCCTTGGCCTCGATCCATAGTCGGACAGCAACTTCGCCGTTGGCCGGAAAATGATCGGAAGCCGTGCCGGGCGGCAAGTATTCGGCAGCGTACATGACCCGTCGGGAAACAACGGAATCGTTGGTATCGGTCAGGCTCAGCTCAAGCGCAGGCCAGGCCTGGGGGTGATCGGCCCGGTTTTTCAGGGTCGCCTGCAACACGAACAGGCCACGGGCGTTATCGGATTGCAGATCGGAGGTTTCAATGGAAACCAGAGCCGGATTACGCGGTAGCGGAATGTCGACCGAGACCAGTTGATACAGAGACGCCGCACTTGGCATCCGCAAAACGATCTCACTGCGGAAGTAGTAAAGCAATTGCCCAAGCAGGGCGAGGCTCAACAGAATCGAGACCAGCACGAAAGGCCAGACCGCCCGCTTGGCCGACTCAACGGCGAAGCCACCCAATCCATCGCTGGCCAGCGTACCGGCAGCCCAGCGATTGTAGGCCGTCGTATCGTTCAGTTCCCGTGCCGCGACGAGACCGGCATCACGCGCCGCCTGGGTCGACTCTTCCGGGGTTTCCTGGCTCTCTTCCGGCGATGCGTTGTCGCAAGGGGCTTGCAGTTCGCTCCCCGGTACGCTTTCGGGCTCGGACTCGCCGGGCACTGTCAGCGCACCAGGCTCTACAGGCACGTCGCTGTCGATGGTCTCAAGCGGCAGGACCTCAATAACTTCTTCAAATGGCTCTTCGACCAGAGTATCAACCTGCTCGGCCAACTCGGGCTCAGGTTGGACGTCTAGCTCTTCAAGTGCAGCCTCCGGCTCCGTCTGAAGGGGCTCGACTGTCGAAGCTGCAAGCTCAGGGGCCGGTGAATTGACCTCCGGCTCATCGGAATCAGACAACCATTGATCAAACGCATTGAAGACCGACTGGCAATGTCCGCAACGGACCTTGCCGGCCTTGCGACGCAACTGCTCGGACGTGACCCGGAAAACCGTGCCGCAATCCGGGCAGCGGGTCCGCATCAGGGCTTGATCCCGGCCAGACATACCCAGTCTTCACGCACATCGGCTACTTGCAGCGGAATCCACTGCGCGTAGATGGCGATGATTTCGTCGATCTGCTCGCGCAGGATGCCGGACAAGGCCAACTTGCCACCCTGGCGAACATGCGCACAGATGGCAGGCGCGAGCACACGCAAGGGATTGGACAGGATATTGGCGACAACCACGTCGTATTCGCCAGCTACCGGCGTCGCCGAATCGGCAAACAACGCTGTCACGCCATTGCGCTCGGCATTGGCGCGCGCCGCCTCAACGGCCTGCGGATCGATATCGACACCGGCGACATGGCCGGCCCCCAGGCGTGCCGCAGCAATAGCCAGAATGCCTGAACCACAACCGTAATCAAGCACCGTGCAAGCCTCGGAGACATTGCGCTCCAGCCATTCCAGACAAAGCCGGGTGGTCGGATGCGAGCCGGTCCCGAAAGCCATGCCGGGGTCGAGGATCAGGTTAACCGCAGCCGGATCGGGAGTTTCATGCCAGGAAGGAACAATCCACAGGCGCTCCGAGACACGGATCGGGTCGAACTGAGACTGGGTTAGCTGGACCCAGTTCTGCTCGGCGACGTTCTCGACAGAATATGCCGGGATTTCAGACAAGCCGATGGCAGCCCCCGCCTCAGCAAGGAGGGCCTCGATATCCGCATCCGGTTCGAGCAACACGACAACGCGCGAATGCATCCAGCCCGGTGTATTTACCGAACCCGGTTCGCCAAACTGCGGCTGCTCGTCCGGCGTGCCGGCATCGGCATCCTCAATGCTGGCCGATAGCGCCCCCGCTTCGAGAAGTGCATCGCACATCGGCTCAGCATGGGACACATCGGTCAGAAAACTGACATTTTGCCAGCCCATCGCCTAAGCCTTCACTTCGCCCTTGTCGGCGAGTTTCTGTTCAAGGTAGTGGATGCTGGTGCCGCCCTCAACAAAACGGGCGTCCTGCATCAGTTCCTGGTGCAACGGGATGTTGGTCTTGATGCCCTGGATGCTCATCTCGGACAAGGCGATGCGCATGCGACGAATGGCCTGCTCGCGGGTATCACCATAGGAAATCACCTTGGCAACCATCGAGTCGTAATGCGACGGCACCTTGTAACCCTGATAAATGTGCGAATCAACGCGGATACCTGGGCCACCCGGTGGGTGATAAAACGTGATATTGCCGGGAGATGGCACGAACGTGAAGGGATCTTCGGCGTTAATACGGCACTCGATGGCATGGCCACGGCAGACGATGTCCTTCTGCTTGTAGCGCAGCTTTTCGCCAAAGGCGACGCGAATCTGTTCCTGAACGATATCGACGCCAGTGATCATCTCGGTCACCGGATGCTCAACCTGAACACGGGTGTTCATTTCGATGAAATAGAACTCGTTGTTCTCGTAAAGGAATTCGAAGGTACCTGCACCACGGTAACCGATCTTGCGACAGGCTTCGGCGCAGCGCTCGCCAATACGGTTGATCAGGCGCGGCGCGATGTGCGGTGCCGGTGCCTCTTCAATCACCTTCTGGTGACGACGCTGCATGGAGCAATCGCGCTCGCCCAGATAAATGGCGCTGCCATGCTGGTCGGCCAGCACCTGGATTTCCACGTGACGCGGATTTTCCAGATACTTTTCCATATAGACCGCAGGGTTGCCGAAAAAGCTGCCGGCTTCCTGCTTGGTCATTTGCACGGCATTGACCAGGGCGGCCTCGGTATGAACGACGCGCATGCCGCGACCACCGCCACCGCCGGCGGCCTTGATGATCACTGGATAACCCACCGCACGGGCAATCTTGACGATTTCTTTCGGGTCGTCCGGCAACTCGCCTTCGGAACCTGGAACGCAGGGCACGCCGGCCACTTTCATCGCATCCTTGGCCGACACCTTGTCGCCCATCAGGCGAATGGTTTCGGCCTTCGGGCCGATAAAGACGAAGCCGGAGGTTTCAACGCGCTCGGCAAAGTCGGCATTCTCAGACAGGAAGCCATAACCCGGGTGAATCGCCTGGGCGTCGGTGACTTCAGCTGCCGAAATGATCGCCGGAACGTTCAGGTAGCTGAGGGCAGAAGAAGCCGGGCCGATACAGACCGACTCGTCGGCTAGTTTGACGTACTTGGCATCACGATCGGCCTCGGAGTGCACGACCACAGTCTTGATGCCAAGCTCGCGGCAGGCACGCTGAATACGCAGCGCGATTTCGCCCCGGTTGGCAATGAGGATTTTTTCAAACATGATGGGCCGCTCAGCCGATCACGAACAGCGGTTCGCCAAATTCGACAGGTTCGCCGTTATCGAGAAGAATGGCCTTGACCACACCAGAGGCATCGGCTTCGATTTCGTTGAGCAGCTTCATCGCTTCGATGATGCACAGGGTTTCGCCCTGCTTGACGGTCTGACCGACTTGCACGAAAGCATCGGCACCCGGCGACGGCGAACGGTAGAAGGTGCCGACCATCGGCGACTTGACGACGTGGCCTTCCGGCAGCTCGTCTTCGTCATCGAGATTAACCGTGGAAGCAGCCGGAGCACCGGCCACCATCGGGGGCGGTGCAGCATAGTATTGCTGCGGCGCGGCAACGGCAGCACCGTAGTGCTTGGCAATACGAACCTTTTCTTCGCCTTCAGTCACTTCCAGCTCGGAAATACCGGATTCCTGAACGAGGTCGATGAGTTTCTTGAGTTTACGCAGATCCATGGGAACTCCCTTCTGTTTTGCGCCCGTTGGGTGCAAGAAGCCGGCCGAAGCCGGACTATTCAATATTAAGCTTGTTAAGCAGGTATTCGAGGGCCAACAGGTAGCCCTCATGACCCAGCCCGCAGATGACGCCGACAGCCAGGTCCGAAAAATACGAGTGATGCCGGAATGGCTCCCGGGCATGCACATTGGAAAGATGTACCTCGACGAACGGAATCGCTACCGCCGCCAAAGCATCGCGCAGCGCCACGCTGGTATGCGTATAAGCCGCAGGATTAATAATGATGGCACGGACACCCTGTTCACGAGCCGCATGGATGCGCTCGATCAGCGCACCTTCATGATTGCTCTGGAAGGATTCCAGCTCAACGCCGGCACCTTCGGCCATGCGGGCCAGCGCCATGTTGATATCCGACAGGGTAACCCGGCCATAATGCTCCGGCTCACGGGTGCCAAGCAGGTTCAGATTCGGCCCGTGCATTACCAGAACGCGGGGCTTATCGACCGACTTGGAAGCAGTTTTTCGCTTCGTCATAGCTGCAAGTTTGCCGTAAATCGCAACAACTTGTCCAGTCTAATCCTTTAGCAGGGCACGCAGTGCTTCTGCCCGGATGCGCTCATGCGGACGGCCATCGCGATGCTTCATGCTGACCCGCTCCATGTGTGGCGGCAAGATCACCAGATTGGCATCGGCCGTATCCGTTTCCATTTGCAACACCGCCTCGACCCGCTCATTGCGTGCTTCGACATGGGAAACGTCGATCCCGCGGTTGAGCAGGAAGATCTCGACCTCTTTGGCACTGTCGGCAAAAAGCAGGATATCGATATGCGAATGCTCCCCCGCCGTCCCATCCAGCACGGAACCGGTCAGGTAAGGTTGAAAATCCGCCAGCAGGTCGAGCAACTCCAGCGCGGTATGACGCAAGGCGGCGATCAACTCGACATGGTCTTCACCCTGATAAAGCGTCCGGTAGGCGCGCAATTCGGCCTCGACCTCGGCATTGTCGGGAAACGCCGAATGTTCGGGGACACCCAACTGGCGGGCCGCCTTCTTCTTGGCGTGGTGATAGTCGGTAATGCCATCCTCGGCCATCAGGCGAGCGGCGGCGCTGGCAATGCTGGCCCGGATACCGGTACTCGGGCGTTGCTTTTCATGACGGGTCATGGGGACTCGATCAAGGTAAAATCCCCTCCATTCTAACGGCTCAATGTGACATGCACATTCATATTCTCGGTATCTGCGGCACCTTCATGGGTGGCGTTGCGCAACTGGCGGTTGATTCCGGCCACAAAGTCACCGGCTGCGATGCCAATGTATATCCGCCGATGAGTGACCAGTTACGTGGCGCCGGCATCGAACTGATTGAAGGCTTCGACACGGCCCAACTCGCCCTCGCCCCGGACATGTTCGTGATCGGCAACGCCATTTCACGCGGCAACCCGCTGCTCGAAGCCATTCTCGACAAGGGGCTGCCCTATGTTTCCGGCCCGCAATGGCTGGCCGAGAATGTGCTGCAGGGCCGCTGGGTGCTTGGCGTTGCCGGCACCCACGGCAAGACGACCACCGCCTCGATGCTGGCCTGGATACTTGAAGATGCCAACATGGCCCCCGGCTTCCTGATCGGCGGCGTACCGCTGAACTTCGGGGTATCGGCCCGCCTGGGTGACACGCCATTTTTCGTCATCGAAGCCGACGAGTACGACACGGCCTTCTGCGACAAGCGTTCGAAATTCGTTCACTACCATCCGCGAACCGTTGTCCTGAACAATCTTGAGTTCGATCACGCCGACATTTTCAGTGATCTGGCGGCGATCGAGACGCAATTTCACCACCTTGTGCGCACCTTGCCACAAAGCGGGCTGATTGTTTCCAATGCCGCCGAAGCCAGCCTCGACCGCGTGCTGGCGCGTGGCTGCTGGACACCGGTCGAGCGCTTCAACGATCCAGCCGGTTATCGCGTGACCGGCGACGATGCGCGGGGTGAACTCGTGCTACATGGCCCGGAGGGTGTGATAGGCCGCACACGCTGGAATCTCTCCGGCGAACACAATCGCGCCAATGCCTGTGCCGCCTTGCTCGCTGCCCGCCATGTCGGCGTCTCGCTGGCCCATGGCCTCGATGCACTGTCCCGCTTCGTCAATGTCAAACGCCGCATGGAAGTCCGTGGCGAAGTACGTGGCGTCACGGTGTATGACGATTTCGCCCACCACCCGACGGCCATCGCCACCACCGTCGCCGGCCTGCGCCGCAAGGTCGGCAATGCCCGCATTCTGGCCGTGCTGGAGCCGCGCTCGAACACGATGAAGCTGGGCACGATGAAGTCGCAGTTGCCGGATAGCCTGCGCGAAGTTGATGCAGCTTTCTGCTACGCCGGCAACCTCGGGTGGGATGCCCGCGAAGCACTGGCACCGATGGGCGAACGCGCCATCGTCGAGGAAAATCTGGACCGACTGGTTGACCAGATCGTCATTGCCGCACAACCAGGCGATCATATCCTGGTCATGAGCAACGGCGGCTTTGGCGGCATTCACGGCAAGATTCTGGCCGGGCTCACTGAGTAAAACGCCAACGGACCGTGCTTCCAACGGAAAGCGAAAAAAAGGGCCGAAAATAAAAAAGGCGCGGAGAGGTTTCCCTCCCGCGCCTTTTTGTTACACCTGATTTAGCGCTCCATCGACTCCACGACTGCCAGAGCGGTCATATTGACCAGACGACGGACGGTGGCCGTCGAGGTCAGCACATGCGCCGGACGGGCCGCACCGAGCAGGATGGGGCCGATGGTCACGCCTTCGCCACCGGTCATCTTGATCAGGTTGTAGGAGATATTGGCGGCATCGATGTTCGGCATGACCAGCAGATTGGCCTCGCCCTTGAGTGGGGAATCCGGATTCGCTTCACGGCGCAGATCTTCATTCAGCGCCGAGTCACCATGCATTTCGCCATCCACTTCCAGTTCACCGGCTGACATGGCGGAGACCAGACCAGCGGCAATGCTCATCTTGCGTGCCGACTCGGAATTGGCGGAACCGAAATTGGAATGCGACAGCAGCGCCACCTTCGGATGGCTACCGAAACGCTTGACCTGTTCGGCCGCCATCAGCGTCATTTCGGCAATTTCCTGGGCATTCGGATTTTCGTTCACATGTGTGTCGCAGATGAACAGCGAGCGGCCCGGCAGCATCAGGTAGTTCATTGCTGCCAGCGTGCTGACACCGGCGCGCTTGCCGATGATCTGGCTGATTACGCCGAGATGGTGGCTGTATTGGCCAGTCATGCCGCAGATCATGCCGTCAGCGTAGCCGAGCTTGAGCAGCATGGCGCCGATCACGGTCGGCTTGCGACGCATGGCTTCCTTGGCGATGGCCGGGGTAATGCCCTGACGCGCCATGGCCTTGTGGTAGGCGGTCCAGCATTCGCGATAGCGCTCGTCGGACTCCGGATTGACGACATCGAAGTCGACACCCGGCTGGATGCGCAGCTTGGCCTTTTCGAGGCGGTGCGCGATCACTTCCGGGCGACCGATCAGGATCGGACGCGCGAACTTCTCTTCAATCACCACTTGGGCAGCGCGCAGAACGCGTTCATCTTCACCTTCGGCGAAAATGATGCGCTTGCCCTTGGCCTGACGGGCTGCCTGGAAGATGGCCCGCATGCCGACACCGGTGTGATAAACGAATTCAGACAACTTGGCGCGATAGGCAGCCCAGTCGGTGATCGGACGGGTTGCGACACCGGAATCCATGGCGGCCTGAGCGACGGCCGGCGCGATCTTGACGATCAGGCGCGGGTCGAAAGGCTTGGGGATCAAGTATTCCGGGCCGAAAGACAGATCAGCGCCCGGATAGGCCATGGCGACTTCGTCAGTCACTTCAGCTTCGGCCAGCTCAGCGATGGCACGGACGGAAGCCATCTTCATTTCTTCGGTAATACGCGTGGCGCCGACATCGAGCGCGCCGCGGAAGATGAACGGGAAGCACAGAACGTTATTGACCTGGTTTACATAGTCAGAACGGCCGGTGGCGATGATCGCATCCGGGCGCACTTCCTTGACCAGTTCCGGCATGATTTCCGGGGTCGGGTTGGCCAGCGCAAAGACCATCGGCTTGTCGGCCATGGCCTTGACCATGTCCTGCTTGACGACGCCTGCAGCGGACAGGCCGAGGAAGATATCGGCACCAACCAGCGCCTCGCCAAGGGTACGCTTGTCGGTATTCTGGGCGTAGCGGGCCTTGGTCTCGTCCATACCGCCCGGGCGACCAACGTAGATGACGCCCTTGGAGTCACAAATGGTGATGTTCTCGCGCTTGACGCCGAGCTCACACCACAGGTTGACGCAGGAGATGGCGGCCGCACCGGCACCGGAAACGACGACCTTGACCTGGTCGATCTTCTTGCCGACGACCTTCAGGCCATTGAGCATGGCGGCGCCGGAAATGATCGCGGTGCCGTGCTGGTCGTCATGGAAGACCGGGATGTTCATCCGCGCCTTGAGCTTCTCTTCGATGTAGAAGCATTCCGGCGCCTTGATGTCTTCAAGGTTGATACCGCCGAGCGTCGGCTCGAGGGCGGCGATCATGTCGATCAGCTTGTCCGGATCGTTCTCGGCCAGTTCGATGTCGAACACGTCAATACCGGCAAATTTCTTGAACAGGCAGCCTTTGCCTTCCATGACCGGCTTGGAAGCCAGCGGGCCGATATTGCCAAGGCCAAGCACGGCAGTACCGTTGGTCACAACCCCCACCAGATTGGCGCGCGAGGTATACCAGGCAGCAGTGGCCGGATCTTCGACGATCGCATCGCAGGCGGCGGCAACACCCGGAGAGTAGGCCAGCGCCAGATCGCGCTGGTTGGTCAGGCCCTTGGTCGGGCGGACGGAAATCTTGCCCGGGGTGGGCCAGCGATGGTATTCGAGAGCGGCTTCGCGCAGATCCTTTTCCACGGATTCTCCTTGGCAATCGGTATTAGGGAAAACCCGTTAGGTTACTCCAAAGGTTCACTGGCTGGAAGCGTAATTATGAATTACGGCAATATCTACGTGTAATCCGAAGCCGGTCATGAAAAGAGCGCGCTCATCGACGCACCCCGGCTGGCAACTTCCCGGGATTAGAAGCGATGGGAGATGGTCAGGCGCAGGCTACGCGGTTCGGCAGGGTGAATATGGCGATCGCTGGCCGAGGTGCCCTCTCCCCGCAGTTGCGAGTCGTACCAGTATTCGATGTCGTTCACCTTGCGATCGAACAGGTTGTAGACGTCGAGGGTCAGCTGGGTACGCCGGTCGATCTTGTAGCCGGCGCGCAGGTTGGTCAGTGCCGAATGGCCGGAACGCACGGAGTTGTCTTCGATCAGCGGACGCGGCCCGAAATAGCGCAGACGCAAGGCACCGAACCACGGGCCGAGGTGATCGAACGTCAGGCCGATATTGGCGGTCGTCGCCACCGCACCGGGAATGTAGTCGCCGACCGTCGGATCTTGATCGCGGAAACGGGCATGCGACCAGGCGAGGTCGGCATCGATCGCCAGCCAATCGGAGAGTACATAGAGATTGCTCCATTCCACGCCATAGCGGCGCGACGGGCGTGATGCTTCGGTGGTACCGGCATCGCCAACAAAGAGCAGTTCGGAGGCGGCATCAAGCTGCCACAAGGCAAGCGTCGATTGCCAGCCGGCGACCGGTTCGCTGCGCACACCCACTTCGTAACCTTTGGTGCGGACCAGCGGCTTGACGCGCTGTACTGGCGTCGTGCCGTCAGCTGGATCAACCTTGATCGTTGTCCCGCGCGCATCGTTGGAATGGAAGCCGTGGCCGTAATTCAGGTAGAGCTCGGTTTTCTGCCACGGGCCGAAAATCAGCGCCAGTTTGGGGGTCACCATCTGGTCGCTGGCCTTGCCGGAATTGGCAGCCAGGCTTGATTCGACGTCGAAATCGTAGGCATCGGCACGCAAGCCCTGGACCGAACGGAACCACTCGGTCCACCGCGTTTCGTTTTGCCCCCACAGCGCCAGACTGCGCTGGGTCACCTTGTCTTCGCGGACAGTGCCGACGGTCTGCCGGGCCGAGGTGGCGTAGAGACCAACCGGGTTAAGACGGTCGATCCGGCTCTGCAGGCCGATGCTGTTCTCAACCTCGAAAACGCCCCAGCGGTCGAACATCGCATGTGACAGCGCAAAGCCCCCCGCCTGACGGCGCTCGCCCTGCTTGAACTGATCGCCGGTGTCACAGGTGCCACTGTGGGCGACATCGTTCAGGCAATATTGAAAATTGGACCACAGATCGAGGCTGGACTTCAGCCACCAAACGTTGGCCTTGGTCTGGGCGTTGGCCCAGCGCCTGGCCCATTCACCGGCCAGGCTGTAGCGACTGGTTTCGCCGCCAGTCGTCGAATCGAGGGTGCCGAAACGGCTAACCAGCCCGCGGTCGATGGCGCGCTGGGCAATTTGGTCGGTGGACGTCCATTGGCCCCGATAAGCCATGCCGGTCAGCGAAAAGCCGTCGTTGCGCGTTCCCTGGCTATAGCGCAGCACGCCATTGAACTTGCGGTAATTCTCGGCCACTTCCCACGGTCCGTCGTTATGGAACAGTTCCAGACCATAGAGCAGATTGCCGCGGCCCACTTCCGGCGAGCCAGCCAACAGGTTGCGCACATAGCCCTTCTGGCCCAGCGTGATTTGCGCCAGCGACGCATCCATCTGGCGGAAATAGTCGATATGCGCTGCGCCAGCCGATGAGAAATCGCCTTCCTCGGCGAAGTACGGCCCCTTGCGGAAGCTGATGCGATCGACCAGCTCGGGAATCAGGAAATTGAGGTCAGTGTAGCCCTGGCCATGAGCATGGGTCGGCATGTTGACCGGGACGCCACCGACGTAAGTGGCGAAATCGGTACCATGGTCGAGGTTGAAGCCGCGCAGGAAATACTGGTTGGCCTTGCCGTCACCGGCGTGCTGGGTAACGATCAGGCCGGGCACCATTTCCAGCGCCTCGCCGGGGCGCAGGATGGGCACGGCCGCCAGGCGCTGGCTGGAAACCACACCTTCACTGCCGGACGCGGCGATGCCTTCCAGATTTTCGGCCTTGGCCCGCACTTCGACCGCAGAAAGCTCAGCCGACTCATGTGCTCCGACGCTGCTCACGGCCGCCAGAAAATAGGAACTTATTAGCTTTTTTCTTACGCTCATCGCCAAAAAAAGCCGGTTGCCCGGCCTCCTCCAAGAATGGCTAGGCCAGCGCCGGCCGACGCGTCAGCCGCACGGCGGCGACAAAGCTGACGGCGATGATGGCCACCAGCGTAAAGCCAAAAACCAGTTCCTTTCCCTCGCTCCAGGCATCGACGGCCGGCGACAGCATCTTGGCGGCACCAAAGGCGGCGACCAGCAGGCTGACGCCGGAGACGACCAGCCCCATCACGCGAGAAGCGATCAAGGCCACCTGATCGGCGCGGGCAATCAGCCGGGCGATCCACAGACCGTTGATGCCATCGGTCAGCAGCATGCCGAGCATGAACAGCAGGGCCAGGACCAGCGCGTGCTCCCAGCCGCCGAACTGGGTCGCAGTCAGCGCGAAAAAGGCGGCTTGCGACAGTGTGTCGAAAGAAAGGGCGAACAGCGCACCGACCAGCGCGATCAGTGCCGGATGCGAGACATGGCGCAGGTTGCCGAGCAGGCGCCCCTTGACGCCCACCGGCTGGACGACTTCATGCGGTTCGGCGCGCAACACGGCGGCCAGGTTCAAGCTGCCCAGCGCGACGAGAAAACCGATCGAGATAACCGCCCCCAGGGTGCCGAACCATTCCGGCACCGCCCACTGGCCGGCCAGGGCGGAGACGCCAAGCGCGATGGCCATGACCACGGCGCCGTGGCCAAGCGAGAACAAGGTGCCGCAGTAGCGCGCCAGACCCGGCCGGGAACGGGCGTTGAAGCGGGTCAGGCCGTCGATGGTCGCCAGGTGATCGGCATCGAAACCGTGCTTCATGCCCAGCACGAAGGTCAGGATCAGCAGCGACAGCCAATCAGAAGGCAGGGTTTCCATAGGGCACCGTATGAAGGTTTTTCACATCTTCATACAAGGAGCGTGCCAGATCAATAAGTCATTGTTCGTATTGATTTCCGCCTTCCGGTGCCACCAGAAAAAGCGGCCAACTGGTCAGCGGCTTTCCACCGGAAGTGCAAGGATGAATTCCGCCCCGTTACCCGGCACGTTGCGGGCGCTCAGCTTGCCGCCATGCCGTTCGACGATGCCGTAACTGATCGACAAGCCCAGCCCCGTGCCCTGACCAACTGGCTTGGTGGTGAAGAAGGGTTCGAACAGGCGGCTCAGGTGTTCCTCGGAAATTCCCGGGCCGTTGTCGGTAAAGCGCAATACCGCCATGGCGTTTTCGACGCTGCCGCTGACCTGGAGTCGGGCGTCGGCCCGTTTGGCCAGCGCATCGCTGGCATTCTGCACCAGATTCATCACCACCTGCTGCAACTGGCCGGAGGAGCCGGAGCAGCGCAGATCCGGCGGCAAGTCGATGTCGACCACAAACTTGGCCGGGGCGCTTTGCACCACCCAGCGTACCGAGCGTTCGACCACGTCGTTGAGGCTGACCCGTTCCGACGTCATCTTGTCCACCGCCGAGAAGCGTTTCAGGGCATCGACAATATCGCGGGTCCGCTCCGCTCCCTCGATCATGCCGTCGATCAGGTGCGGCATGTCGGCCAGGATACGGTCGATGCGCAACGCCTCGCGCATGGCCTTGAGGGCCTCGTCATCGGCGGCATCGCTGGCATGCACCGCAGCGAGATAGCTTTCCAGCCGGCTGGCGTAGCGCTTCAGCGACAACACATTGCCCAGCACGAAACTGATCGGGTTGTTCAGCTCGTGCGCCACACCGGCTACCAACCGACCAAGCGAAACCATTTTCTCGGCGTGCAGCAATTGGCCCTGGGTCCGTTTCAGGTCATCGTGGGCCTGGCGCAGGGCGGAATAAGCACGGCGCAGTTCGCCGACCGGGCGGCCGGTGACGACCATGCCCATCAGCTTGCCGGTCTGCGATAGACGCGGCGTGCAGTTCATCGACACCGGCACGGTCGAACCATCGCCGGCACGCAGGAAGAACTCGCAGTCATGGACGCCTTCGCGGCCGAAACGCGAGAAAATTTCGCGCGCCTTGCCCCGCTCGACGTCGTCGGCAAACAGGTCGAAAACCGGTGTCTTTTCCAGTTCCCCGGCCGTCTTGCCGGAGAAATGCTGGAGCGAGGAATTCACCTCCTCGATGCCACCATTGCGGTCGCACACGATCAGGATGTCCGACATCGAGGCAAGCACGCTCTCGATGAACTGGTGCGACTCCTCGAGCGCGGCGTTTTTCTCTTCGAGGGCGACTTCGTACTGGAGGAGGTCGTTGTAGACCTCATCCATCTTCTGGATGACTTCGATCCAGGCCTGCTCCCCGCCCGGCGGCAGCGGCGATTCCGTCGACAGATCAGCGGGCGGGACGGTAGTGGACATGGGCTTCACCGTGTTCGTCATGGGCGTGATGGTGCTCCGCTTCCAGCGCAATCAGGTTCAGCTTGCCATGGCGGACACCCCGCTCGGCCATCAGGGCATCGGCAAAGCGTCGGACATCGGCGGTCGAACCCTTCAGGATCACGGATTCAAGGCAGTTATCGTGATCGAGATGGCTGTGCATCGCCGCCACGGTCAGGTCGTGGTGATCGTGCTGCAGGCCAGTCAGGCGTTCGGCCAGTTCGCGTTCATGGTGGTTGTAAACGTAGGACAAATTGCCGACGCAATGGCCGGAAGGCGTTTCACGCTGACGGTCGCTTTCGATGGCACCGCGGATCAGGTCACGCACGGCTTCCGAGCGGTTGCTGTAGCCGCGGGCGGCGATCAGTTGATCGAATTGTTTGGCCAAATCCTCGTCCAGCGAAATGGTGAAACGTTCCATGTTCTTTGCTCCCTGCTAAATACGGCCGGTAAACGCGGTGCTAGGATGGCCTTTCCTGCATTCTAACTTCTCGCCCCGCACATGACCGCTGCTCTCGATACTGAACAGATCCGCACCGCCCTGCGCAAGGTGGTCGACCCCGAGGTCGGGGCCAACATCGTCGATCTCGGCCTGATCTATCGCATCGAATTCGATGCCCCAGGCAAACTGCTGATCGAGATGACGATGACCTCGCCGGCCTGCCCGATGGGCGAGATGATCGTCGATGACGCCTACGCCGAACTCGACAGCGTGCTGCCGGCTGATTGCCAGCCGGAAATCCGCCTTGTCTGGGAACCGCCGTGGGCACCGTCGATGATGAGCGAAAAATGCCGCCTGAGCCTGGGCTGGAACGAGGCGGACAGCACTTAAATGGCTGACCTGAAACCCGCTGGCCGGTTGCCGCTGCTGTTTTTCGGCATGCTCTCGCTGCTCGGTGGCGTGATGGCCGGCTTGGCACGGCTCGGCTGGGAAGTTCCCGCCCCTGCCATGCAGGCAGCCGGCGTGCACGGCCCACTGATGATCGCCGCTTTTTTCGGCACGGTGATCAGCCTCGAACGTGCCGTCGCGGCTGGCCGAAACTGGGCCTACCTTGCCCCGCTGGCGGCCGGGGCCAGCGGCATTGTCCTGCTCGCCGGCGCCCCACTGCTGGCAGGCCAAATCCTGGGCAGCCTCGCCGCATTCGGCCTGATTGCCGCCAGCGCCGTCGCCCTCCGCCGCCAGGTGGCCGCCTTCACCGTTGTCCTGACACTGGCTGCCGGCTGCTGGCTGGTCGGCAACCTCGCCTGGCTGGCCAGCAGCAACGTCAGCACTGCCGTGGCGTGGTGGTTGCTCTTTCTGGTTCTGACCATTGCAGGCGAACGCCTGGAGTTGACCCGTTTTCTACCCACACCGCCGGTCGCCCAGAAGTTGTTCATCGGCATCGTCGGCGTTCTGCTCATTGGCGCGCTGACTGCAGTTAACTCGCTTTTTTCCACCGGCTTGCTCGCCCTGGCGTTCTGGCTGCTGCGTTACGACATCGCCCGCCGCAATATCGCGACGGAGGGCCTGACCCGCTTCATTGCCGCCTGCCTGCTTTCCGGCTACGCCTGGTTGCTCGTGGCCGGCCTGCTCGGTCTGGCCGGCGCCTTCACCCCCGGCCACCCATGGCGCGATGCCGCGCTGCACGCCATCGGCCTTGGTTTTGTTTTTTCCATGGTCTTCGGTCATGCACTGATCATTTTCCCTGCCGTCACCCGCATTAAAATCCCTTACCACCCGGCCCTCTACCTTTCCCTCGTACTGCTCCACCTGACGTTGGCACTACGTGTACTTGGCAGCTTGGCCGGCAATTTCGACCTGCGTCACCTTGCCGCCTTGTTGAACGGGCTGGTACTGATTGTCTTTATTGTCACGATTGCGACGCTGGTTCGCCACAATGCCCCACGAGGTGCCCGATGAAACGCCATGCCGCCCTGCTGCAACTCTCACGCGAACACCACCAAGCGCTCAAAATGGCCCGCCAGGCCCGCTTCGCCAGCGACGCCGGAATTTCGGAAGCCATAACCCAGGCCGCCGAAGCCATCTGCGAACGTTTCCGTGACGAACTTGAACCACACTTCCAGGCTGAAGAAAAAGATCTGCTGCCAGCACTAACCGCTGCTGGCGCAAGCAATCTGGCACAGCGCACGCTGGCCGAACACGCCGAACTTCGAGAACTCAACCGGCGCCTGACCGAGCCGGACGGAGAAACCCTGGCCCGCTTTGCCACCTTGCTGAACGACCATGTTCGTTTCGAGGAGCGCGAACTGTTCGAAACCGCACAGCAGCTGCTTTACCCCGAACACTGAGCGCCCCAATCAGGGGCAAAAATTGTCGGCTCGCTGCGCGTGTCGTCGCAAAACCGGCAAAACAGAGACTACACCCCGAACCCTCGCCAAGTTCGACGAGCCCCTGCTGCCGGCCATCTCCACGCCTTTCACGCTCGTCACCAGAAACCGGGAACGGGATATGCTTGACTCAAGCTGTAGCACGCTTGATCCGTTATCCGGTTTAAGAGCGTATGGAGGAAGTCATCATGGCCCACAGTGAAATCCGACTCTCGGTCGCTGAAGAGCGCACCATCTACGACGTAGGCGCCATCGAGCGCGCCATGGAAGAGGCGGCCGGCAACCGCAACGAAGCGCTGGCCACCCTCTACGACAAGATGAAGCAGCGCGGCGGCGGCCGCTTCCTGGTCCGCCCGACCGGCGCCGATATGATCGACGATCTCTACGACAGCTGCCCGAACTTCAGCGAGGTCATCGACGACCTGAAGAGGTACGTCGCGCTCTCCGTCGCCGGCAACGAACCGATGAGCTTCACGCCCATCCTGCTGCTCGGCGAACCAGGCATCGGCAAGACCCACTTCGCCCGCGAACTGGCCAACCACCTCGGTACCGGCCACGAATTCATCTCGATGAGCTCGCTGACCGCCGGCTGGGTGCTCTCCGGCGCCTCGTCGCAATGGAGCAACGCGAAACCGGGCAAAGTGGCGCACACCCTGGTGCATGGCGATTTCGCCAACCCCATCGTCGTCCTCGACGAAGTCGACAAGGCCGGCGGTGATTCGCGCTATGACCCGATGGGCGCGCTCTACGGCCTGCTTGAACGCGACACTGCCCGCGCCTTCAAGGACGAGTTCATCGATATCGACATCGATGCCTCGCACATCCTGTGGGTGACGACGGCCAACGACGAGCGCAGCATTCCGGACCCCATCCTCAACCGGATGAACGTCTACGAAGTGCCGCGCCCCGACCACGATGCCGCAATAACCATTGCCGCCGCGCTCTACCGCGACATCGTCAGCCAGCACGACTGGGGCTTTCCGCCGGAAGCCGACGAAGCCGTGCTCGAACGCCTCGGCTCGCTACCGCCGCGCGACATGCGCAAGCGCCTGCTGGCCGCGTTCGGCACCGCCAAGCTGGACGGCCGCAACTGGCTGGAAGGCAGGGATTTCGAACAGGCGCGGATGGGACGAAGCCGGAAGATCGGCTTCTGAAATCACCAATAAATCGCATCTCCTTTCCCCCTGATCAGCCCTGTCGATTGAACACTGTCGCATAAGCGTCGCGCCCCTTGAGCCAGAACTCGGCGGGCGCGACGATCTTGTCCTCTCCCAAGCAATCACCGGCAAGCACATCCGCCCCAAGCCGCAGAACAGGTATCAATGAAGCCTGCGCGCGGCAGCAATTTGCCGCTGGCCGGCATCTTTCGACTCTTGTGACGAAAAGGCCGGTCATTCCGGCTTTCCCCGCTTGCTGCACCTGGATGCGAGGGCTATATTGGAATCCAGACCAACAGGCGTTTCCCCTCCCCATGGACGCGGCATCCACAGTACGCGATGACTTCAGGCCCCTGATCGAGGCACTACTGGCCGGTGACCACGCGGCTGCGCTGGCCGAGACCCGGCGCTTGAGCCAGATTGGCTTGTCGGCGGAAACGATCGTTACCGCCGGCCTGGAAATTGCAATGCAACAGCTCGACGACAAATGCACGGTTGAAAGCTTCAACCTGCTGGAAATCATGCTCGTGGGCCGCGCCGTTTCCGCCGTCGTACGTGAGCTTTACCCGGAGGGTGTCCCGCCGGATAAAAGTCGGGGAACACTGATCGTTGCCACCCTGGAGGGGGATGTCCACGATCTCGGCAAGAACATCGTCAAGATGGTGCTGATCGGCAAGGGCTACCGGGTCATTGATCTCGGTCGCGACTGCCCGGTTGACACGGTGGTCGCTGCCGCAGAGCGGGAAGCCGCCAGCGGAGTGCTGATCAGCGGACTGATCAGCACCATCGTTCCTCAGGTTAGACGGGTTCGTGCCGCCCTCCGGGCACATGGGCTTGATGCCGTCTGGGTGGTAGCCGGCGGTGCCGCACTGAAACAGCTTGTGGCTACCGATCTGGATGTCGACTGCGTCGCTGAAAATGCCTTCGACGGTGCTCGATACATCGAACAGCGCTTTGGGGAAACGAAGCCATGAACGGACTTGAGCGCATTCTCGCCGCCGTTCACTTTACCGCTGCCGATCTGCCACCTGCCGCGCCGCAATTGTTCGGCCACGCCGCGCATCTTTGCGGTGTGCGGTTGTGTGACTATGGCCAGAACGGCGCGCTGATGGCCGACTGCCAGTTGCGTGCCAAGGCGCACTACCGGAGTGATGCGGTCTTCGCATTCATGGATTTCTGTATGGAGAGCGAGTCCATCGGCTCCCGCCTCCGGTTTTATGAGGCGCAATATCCCGAGATCACCAGCTACGTGCTGCCAGCCACCGCCGATGCATCACACTTGCACCTGCCAGACCCAACAAGCGACGGGCGCCTGCCGGAGCTGCTGCGGGGCATTGAACGCCTGCGCTCGACACTCGGGGATACGGCACTGGTCGCTGGCAGCCTGCTCGGGCCGATGACGCTGGCCACCCAGCTCTACGGCATAGAAACCGCCCTTTTCATGGCTGCCGACGACCCGGATCGATTCGAGATCGCCCTCGATTTCGCCACCGAATGCGCCATCCGCTATGGCCAGGCTCAGATTGTGGCGGGAGCACACCTGCCGGTGGTGTTCGACCCGGCGGCCTCCCCGGCCGTGGTGCCGCCGGCTTTTTTCCGTGAACTGCTGCTGCCCCGACTGAAACGCCTGTTTGCCGCGCTGCGCCAGGCCGGCGCCATCGCCAACTGGCTAAATATCGCCGGACCGACGGCGACAATTCTGCCCTGGTACCCTGAGGCAGGAGCCGACATCGCCACCTTCGACTATTACGTCAGCCCCGAACAGGCCGCCCGCCTGCTGCCGCAAACCTGCCTGGTCGGCAACATCAAGCCGCTCGACTTCCTCGACGCAAATCCGGAGCGCATTAGCGGCGCCGCCCGACAGTTGTTTTCTGCCTTTCGGGAAAGAGGTGGCTTCATCCTTTCATCCGGCTGCGAAATCCCCCCCGAATCGGCACCAGCCAATATCGCCGCCCTGATCGCCGTACGCGACGAGGGATGAGCCGATGCCCAAACTCGACGTCCTGGTTCGCGGCAACAGGCATTGCCTGACCTTCCAACCCGGACCGTCGCTACGCGAGATCCTCGACCGCAGCGATTATCGCGTTCGTTCGGCCTGCCTCGGCCACGGCGCCTGTGGGCTGTGCCGAATTCGCCAGCTGGCCGGCGACGAGTGCCCCCGCCAACCGGCAGAACTCCTGCATTTGAGCAAAGCCCAATTGGCCGACGGCATACGCCTCGCCTGCCAGATTTACCCAACGACCGATTTGGCCGTGGAACTCATCAACCCGGCAGCGCCCTCGGGCTGGCACACGCCCCCGGCCGGCCTGAGCGTCGCCCCGCCAAGCCTTGCCGCCGACCGTCCGCTACCGGGCGGTGTATGCCACCCATACGGCGCGGCAGTCGACCTCGGCACGACCCATCTTTCACTGGCGGTTTACGATCTGCTCAGCGGCCATCGGCTGGCCGAGCGCTGGGGGAAAAACCCGCAGGCCCGCTTCGGTGCTGATGTCGTAACGCGGCTGATGGCGGCGACAGAACCGGATATTGCCCAGGCTCTGGCTTTTGCTGCTCGCAATGCGATCGGTGAGGCGATCGAGGACGTGACGCTGCGCGAAGGCCTTGACCCGCAAAGGATCAACCGGGTTACCGTCGTGGGCAATACCGCCATGCTGACACTGCTGGCGGCCAGAAATCACGACTTGCTGCTCAAGCCTGCTTATTGGACCGCAGCGGTCGACTGCGCGGCAACAGATGGCGCCAGTTGGGCGGCGGCGTGGGGCATCTCTGGAAGCGCCGAAATCGAACTGATGCCACCACTGGGCGGCTTTGTCGGCTCGGACCTGATCGCCGGACTGGTGACCAGTGCGCTGATTGACGGCCCGGCGCCGGCCCTGTTCATCGACTTCGGCACCAATTCGGAGATCGCGTTGTGGACTGGCGATGAGCTTCTGGTCACAGCAACAGCCGGCGGACCGGCTTTTGAAAGCGGCGCCGGCAGTTGCGGCACCCCGGCCGAAGCTGGCGCGGTATTTCGCGTCACGGAAGCACCGGGAGGGACGCTTGTCTATCGCATCCTCGACGACGACCGCGCCAAAGGTTTGTGCGGATCAGGCTTGGTCGACCTGGTGGCTTGCCTACTACGGGTTGGCCGCTTGGAGCCAACCGGTAAGTTCGCTGACGGCGGAAAACTCTTTGCTTTCTCGGTCGGGGAGCAGGAGTTCGTCTTGAACAAACGCGACATTGATGCCCTGCAGCGTGCCAAGGCCGCCATTGGTGCGGGAATCGTGGCGCTATGCGCGACAGCCGGCGTACCGTTGGCAGCCCTGAAACGGGTGGTGGTGGCTGGCTTGTTCGGGCGCTATCTGGACATCGGCAACGCGCAAGCCATCGGCCTCTTGCCACTTCTGCCGGCCGCCTACATCGAACTGGCCGGCAACACCGCCGCCGCTGGTGCGGCGGCTCTGCTGATCTCCCGACAAGCTCAAGAGATGGCCGAGCGCTTGCGTAGCCGGGCACAACTGATCAATCTTGCCCACTACCCCAACTTCGACGATGCTTTCCTGGATCACCTGTACCTCCGCCCGATGCAGGAGAATTAAGCAATGAGCGATAAAACACTGACGCCCAACGATGCACTGGCGGCCATCGTCAAATCCGCCCAATATCTTGGCGGCATGGTGTCCCATCAGGAATTCTGGCCGCAACTGGGACGCCTGATCCGGAAGTTCTTTGCCAGCGATATCGCCGCCTTTGCCAGCCGGAATCCCGATGGTTCCGTACACATCTTGCACTGCGACGCAGCCGATGCGGCAGTCTGCGGCCATCTGGCATCTGCAGCAGCCGACAGCGTTACTGCAGTATTCGATAGCGGCTTCCTGTCGACCGCCAGCCTGGCCCTGCCCGCCAGGCATACGCTGGCTTTCCTGCCACTGGGGCCGGGCCGCCGCCATACGGAATTCGTCATGATCGTCGGCCAATGCGGCGACGAACCGCTGGCAAAAGACAGCCTGGGGCTCTACCTCGGACTGGCCGGCCTGATCGAGACGACGCTCGACCGCCTGACCTCGCAACACCGTTTCCTGAGCATGGCCGACAACGTGCCCGAGCTGCTTTTCGAAATCGAGCAACAAGCCGACGCATCGCTGAAACTGACCTATGCCAGTCGCGGCGCCCGGGAGGTGCTTGGCATTTCGCCAGAAACGCTGCTCGAGAATGCCGAAATGCTGTTTGCCGGCTTCCCGGCCGCCGAGCGAAAGGACCTGGAGAATACGCTGCTCGCCTCGGCAGCCAGCGGCGAACGCCTGCACATGACCCTGCACTGGCGCGGACCGGACAAAACAGCGCGGCATCTGCTCTTCAACGCCAAGCCCGCGCCGAGCGAAGAGGGCGGACTGGCCTGGGATGGTGCCATCCAAGACGTAAGCGAACGCGAACGCCTGCAGGAAGAGAGCCGCCACCACCTGACCCGGCTGAACAAAAGCATGGAAAATGCGATTCAGGCCGTGGCGGCGACGATCGAAATGCGTGACCCCTATACCGCCGGCCATCAGCGCCGGGTGGCCGAACTGGCGACACACCTGGCCCAGGCTCTCGGCCTCTCGGACGAGGAGGTGCACGGCATCCGCCTTGCTGCGGCGATTCACGATATCGGCAAGATTCACGTACCGGCCGAGATCCTCAGTTACCCCGGGCGACTGCCCGAAATCGAGTTTGCGCTGATCAAGGCACACCCGCGCATCGGTTACGACATCCTGAAAAATGTGGACTTTCCCTGGCCGGTCGCCGACATGGTCTATCAGCACCATGAGCATATCGACGGCTCTGGCTATCCGCGCGGCCTCAAGGGCGATGACATCATGCTCGGTGCCCGCATCATTACCGTCGCCGACGTGGTCGAAGCTATCGACCTCTATCGCCCATACCGCCCAGGCCTCGGAATTGATGTAGCACTGGCTGAGATTACGACCTATCGCGGCCAATACTACGACGAGCGCGTCGTCGATAGCTGCCTGAGCCTGTTTCGAGAGCAAAGTTTCAGCTTCGAAGAAACAACTGACTCGGCCATCTGGAAGAAAAACTTATAACCCGGATGCACTTTTTGAATGTGCGCCGGAGGTGCGGAAGTGACGGAGCCGGAAGATCGGCTCCTAACAACGGCGAGCCGGCTCAGTCCAGTCGCTTGAACACGGTCGTCTGGCCATCACGCTCCCGGAGTCGAAACTCGGCGGGCGTGACGGAAAGGACGGGGTTCGGATCGTCGATAATCCGCCCACCCTGCTTGATGCTCCAGATGATCTGCTTGCCCTCGTAACGCCAGACGCCGTATTGCAGGAGGGTGCCGTCGTCCTTGCGAAGCTCCCATTCGCCATTGGCGGCCAGGTGGATGGGGGTGACGGCACGGTCAGACTGCCACTTGCCGACAAAGTCGCGCTGGCTGACTTTCTTCTCGGTCAGAAAATGAACGCCGAATCCGACCAGCAGCGCCAGTACGACCAGCCTGAATCGTTTTCCGGAGAAAAATCCCATGGTGGCAAGATAGCGGCTAGCCGCCATTACTCCTCGTTCTGAAAGCTGCGCCCGCGGAAGCGGTTGATTTCCTGCTCCCGGCGCGCCCGTTCAGCCTCTTTCTCGGCGCGCTCCTTTTCTTCCTTGCGGCGAAGCTCTTCGGCCTTGGCGCGCTCAGCTTCCTGCTCGGCACGGCGGAGATTGGCCGAAACCTCTTCGCCGAGGCGCCGCGACTCTTCCTCGAAACGGCGCTGCTTGCGTTCCTCGTCCTCCTGCAGCCGCTGCTTCTGGTTGTCGTCGCGCTCGGCCTGCTCCTTGCGACGCATGTCGGCCAGCAACAAATCGGCTTCGGCCCGGCTCGCCGCCCGGATACCGTAGGTCTGGTAGAAATCCTGGAGATAGACCTTTTCGGCCGCCGGTGATGCCGGATCTTCGCCCATGACCGCCTTGGCCCGCTGGTAGGACATGAACATCACGGTAATCTGCATGACCATGCCGATCACCATGACGCCGGCGATCACCGTCAGCAGCCTGCGAATCGGACTCGACTTTGATGACTCCAGCGCGACCTCGACATGCAGCGGCCGGTCCAGTCCGGCCGTCTCGCCACCGCGCATGACCAGGCCGGCATCGTAATCCGAGCGGCGCGAAGGATTGGAGAGCACATCGTAAGCCTGCTTGAGCAACTGGAGCCTGAATTCAACTTCAGCCTCGGGCAGCGGGCTGTTTCCCGCCGCCAACTCTCGTGAAATTCTCAGGTAAGCCGAACTGATCTCGATCAGATCAGCATGCTGCGAGACTTCCAGCAAGTCGTAGTAGTTTGTCGTCTGCTTCATCGCGTGAGATTCGGTGGTAACTAGCCGCGGAGCATACCAAAGCCATCATCCGTACACCAACTATGGATGGGCAATGCTCACTTCCTGGTCAGGGGGAGCCGATCGGGAAGTCAGCCTGCAGTTGAATAAACATTTTGAATCTCGGCTCAGCCCTCAGGATGGCCTTTAAAGTACCGTTATGATGTCAGACATGAACTCATTGCTCGACATTCGGACGCTGATACTGGTCATCACCATTGTCGTGACCTGTCGCACGTTCATATTAGGGTACGTCTGGAAAATCACCCGTCCCTATCGGCCCGCAAGCTATTGGGCTATCGGGTCGCTGTTGATCAGCGTCGGCGAGTTGTTGGTCGGCCTGAGGGATTACATATCTCCTGTTGTTTCAATCCTGCTCGCGCAGTGCCTGATCATGACTGGCTGGATGAGCATCACCGGAGGGATTTCCATCGCGGCGCGGCACAAGCCCGCATGGCGGACGGGGGGCACGTTCATCGCCCTGGCGATCCTCTGCACTTTCTGGTTTCTCGTCGTATCCCCTGATTTTGCGATAAGGACCTACGCGGCCAGCCTGCCTGTCATCGGCTTCGACCTCTATGCCGCTTTCGTGTGCCTGCGCTTCAAGGAAGGGGCACAACGCGCGACGTTCAGGATACTGGCGATTACCTTGCTGGCACAGGTGATCTCCAATCTCGTCAAGACCGCTTACATCGGCATCAACGAATTGACCCAGCTTTTTGACGCCCGTTGGCAGGTCGGTCAGTTCTATGTGGTGTCGGTAATCACGGCATCGGTATCGACCGCATTATTCGTGTTGCTCGCCGTACAACGCCTACAAGAACAATTGAATGTCGAACTCCTGGCGCGGCGAGAAATCGACCACTCAGTACAGCTTGCCGCCATGGTCTATCAGGCAAGCAGTGAAGGCATGCTCGTCACGGAACCCGATGGCAGGATCATCTCCGTCAATCCTGCTTTCACCGCCATCTCTGGTTATACGCAAGATGAGCTGGTCGGAAAAACTCCCCGGATTTTCAAGTCGGGAAAACAAGAGCCCGAGTTTTATGAGGCGATGTGGCGGGAAATCATTGCGACGGGGCACTGGAAAGGCGAACTGTGGAATCGACACAAGGACGGGAACCTGTCTGCCGAGGCACTCAGTATCAATACCATACGTAACCCGGACGGATCGGCACAACGGTTTGTAGCGCTCTATCACGATGTAACGTCACAAAAACAATCCGCAGAGGTCATTTACCATCAGGCCAACCACGATCAATTAACCAATTTAGCCAACAGAAACCACTTCTTTCAGCAGCTTTCGAAGGAACTATCCCGCGCCCGCCGCACCGGAAAGCGCGTTGGGCTGCTGTTCACCGACCTGAATCGATTCAAGCCAATTAACGACCAATTTGGTCACGAAGCAGGCGACACGGTTCTAAAAACCGTCTCGCAACGGTGGTTGGCTTGTGTACGCGACAACGACCTTCTGGCAAGGATAGGCGGCGACGAATTTGCGCTGATTATTTGTGATCTAAACGATGTATCGCAAACCGAGGTCATCGCGAGAAAGCTCATTGCGACGCTGGAAGCACCGATCGCAATTGGTAACGATCAAAGCTGCACGGTCGGCACAAGCATAGGGATCGCCATTTATCCTGACAACGCCATGGAAATGGATTCTCTGATTTCTGTCGCCGACGCAGCCATGTATGCCAGCAAGTCGTCTGGCAACAACATCATTCGACTCGCCGATGTTGTGGCGTCAGAAAATAAAAATCAATCGGACTGGATTGTTTTTGAGTCGGGCCATCTTGTTGGCGTCAAAAAAATCGACGAGCAGCATCAGGAACTGGTCCGCATGGTTAACAAGATCAATCGAGCCATTCATTCGCGATGCGAAGATGCCTTACTGAAATTGATGTTCAATGAACTCGTTGCATTCACCGAGCACCATTTCTCGACCGAATTACGGTTCATGATCGATTTTCACTATCCGGACACTGAGGCTCATGACCAGCAGCACCAGGCACTTGTGGCGCAACTCAGTAATCTGATTACCCGGTTCGAGCAAGGCGATGAGTTGCAATCACTCCAAATGATCAAGGACTGGCTACTGAGGCACATCGAACATGCCGACAAGCCGCTAGGGGCATATCTAGCCTCTAAAGGTGCCAATTAGCTGCGGTTCAGACTGGCCGTCACGGGCATGACGGCTGGAACCCCGACCATTCAGCATGACCCGGGCAAACCGAAAACTTGGGCAAAAAGCCCAAAGAGGTCTGCCCAATGCGGCTTCCATGTCTAATGCACCGTACAGACCATGCAAGGATCGAACGACCGCACGACGTGCTGCTCGGTTGGCGGGGCGCCCTCTCCGGCCGGCAGGCCGACCAGCGCCTGTTCGAGCGGACCGGGCAGGGCGTTGCCATCACGCGGCGAGAAGTTCCAGGTGGTCGGGGCGATGATCTGGTAGCGCTCGATCCGGCCGCGCTTGATGCTCAGCCAGTGGCCGAGGCTGCCGCGGGCGGCCTCGACAAGGCCGGTACCGGTGACGTCATCGGGCATATCGCCGTGGGCGCAGAAGGCTTCGCCGGGTTGTAGCGCCAGAACCCAGCCTTCCATGGCGGGCAGGACTAGGGCCAGCTCGAGCAGGCGTGCAACGACGCGGGCCATGACGCTGGCGCCGTCGCGTTGTACCAGATCAAGCGCCAGAGGGTGGCCGGCGATGACCTGCCTGGCCAACGCACCGACTTCGTAGGGCTGGCCGGCGTAGCGCGGCGCCTTGCACCAGGTGTAGGCCGCCGGCTTGCCGGCATCGACCACCGTTTCACCCTGCGCCGGATGGCGCGGCTGGCCGGCGGCCAGCCAGGCGCTGGTCGTGTCTTCATCAATGGCCACGGGATCGAAGGCAGACACTTGACCACCTTGCCAGGTGCCGGCGGGAAACAGGTCGTAGGCACCATAGGACAGGAAAGCATCGTAGGCGCGACCCATCCGGTCCAGGCCGAGATCGCTGGCGGCATTCAAAAACGCAGGAAAGTCACCAGCCCGGCCGGTAGCCCAGGCAAGCAATTGATCTTTGCTGGCCAATTGGGAAACTCCGGCCAGCGAATCGCCAAACAGGCGCTTTTCGAGAAAGCCGCGGAATTCGCGGAGCAACGCCAGCAGGCGAATGCGCTCGCCGGCCGTGATCGCCCGCGTGCTGCCGCCGGGCTGGATGGCCAGCGTGTGCGGCCAGCGACCGGCGAGAAAACCCATCAGTTTGAGGAAGCTGGCACGAGCCGGCAGCACTTCGGTGGTGGCGTCGCCTTTGACGGCCGCGAAGCGCTGGGCGACAGCGCTGTGCCAGTGGCGCCCGGCGTAGGCCGGGCGGGCAAAGTCGGGCATGAAGAAGAGGTAAAAGTGCGTCAGGTGATCGGCCAGGTTTTCGGTGGCCTGGATCAGATGGCGGGCAAGCAGGCCGTTCGGCGTCGGGGCAATCCCCATCGCATCGGCCAGCGCCGAAGCGGCGGCCGCCGACTGGGCGACCGAGCAGATGCCGCAGATACGCGGCACGATGGCCAGCGCGTCGAGCGGAGAACGGCCGACCATGATCTGTTCGAATCCGCGAAAGAGCGGCGAATTGACCTGGGCCGACTGGATTCGCCCGTTTTCAAGATCGAGGCTGATTTCGAGATCGCCTTCGACCCGGTTGAACGGCCCGACGATGAGGCGCGTCATTTGCCGCCGCCCTTCTTGCGAATCGCCGGAAGAACTACCGTGTGATCAGCCACCGAGTTGTTGCGTACCCGCTTTGGGGTCGCCGACTTGGAGAGCGCGGCCAGCGCGACAAACCAGGCTTTTGGCATGTCGGTCGGCAGGCCGATCGGGATACCGGCCAGTTTGGGCGTTTCCTGGAAAGCGTGGCCAGGCGATTCGAAGCCCGGCTCGGTGCAGGCAATGCAGGCAAAGCCGCCACGCAGGCAGGAGCCACTACCGTTCCATGGCCGCAGGTTGCAGTCGGCATGGGCTTGCGTGCCCTTACAGCCGAGGTTTTCCATCAGGCAGCCGAGGTCGGACTGCTTCTCGGCGCTGGCTTTGAATTCGTAATACTCATTGCGAGCGCAACCGTGGTGCACCAGGCCACCGGCGTAAAGCAATGGCCGGCCGAATTCATCGAGATCACCGGCGGTAATACCCTCCAGCGCCGCCTTTTCCAGCGTATCGACCACCCAGCCGGGATGCGTCGGGCAGCCGGCAATGTTGATCACCGGCAGTTCGGCGGAGGACTGGAAGCCAGCGCCGAGCAGCCCCCCCGGTGTCTGTTCGTCGAACTGTAGACCGCAGGCTTCCAGCGGATTGCCCGGCGTGTTGGCCGAAAAGCCGCCATAGGCCGTGCACGAGCCGATCGCAAAGACCCATTTGGCGTGACGGGCCAGACGCTCGACCCATTCGGTCAGCGGCCGGCCGCTACCGGCCATCAGGTGAAATTTGCCGGTGCCGTTCGGGCCGCGCAGCATGGCACCTTCGATACACAGCGCATCGAAGGCCAAGCGACCTTCGGCACAGTCTTCGAGAATGCTCAGTGCTTCGTCGCCACTTTCGAGCGACAGCGCCGGATGCCAGAGAAACTCGATGCCGGCGTCGCGCAGTTCGTCGAACAGCGAACGAGGCTCGGAGCACAGCATGGACTGCGTGCAACCGCCACAGCCGCCGCTCTGCAGCCAGAGCACCTTCATTCGGCCTGCTCCAGCCCGTGGCGAACCAGCTTGGCGCGCAGTCCGACCCGCGACAGGCCCAACTCCCGGGCCGCCCGCGATTTGTTCCAGCGATGACGGATCATCGCCTCCTTGAGGACATTCATTTCCAGTTGATCCATGCGCTCCTTGAGACCACCACTCAAGCCGGAAGCCCAGGCCAGATCATTTTCCTGAGTTTCGCCCACCGGTGTGCGCAACACCCGTGGCGACAGCAGGTCGGCACCAAGCAGCGGCGCGGTGGACAAGGCGACCATGCGCAGAATTTCGTTTTGCAGTTCGCGCACATTGCCTGGCCAGCGGTAAGCAGCAATGCAGGCAAGCGCTTCGTTGGTGAAGCCCTCAACCGATTTTCCAAGCGCCTGGCAACTGCTATCGAGCAGACGACGCGCCAGCAGCGGCAGATCCATTGGCCGCTCTCTCAACGGCGGCACATGCAATGAAATGGTCGCCAGCCGGTAGTAGAGATCCTCACGGAAACGTCCGGTGCGCACGTCTTCTTCCAGGTCGCGATTGGTCGCGGCAATGACCCGGACATCGACATGAACCGGGCGGTTGCTGCCCAGCGGGCGAAACTCGCCTTCCTGCAGCACGCGCAGCAGCTTGACCTGGAAGGCCGGGCTGGTTTCGCCGATTTCGTCGAGGAACAGCGTGCCGCCATCGGCCTGCTGGAACAGGCCGACACGATCTTCCACCGCGCCGGTAAAGGCGCCGCGCTTGTAGCCGAACAACTCCGATTCAAGCAGCGTATCGGGCAGGGCGCCGCAGTTTTCGGTAATGAAGGGTTTGCTCGCCCGGCGGCTTTCGTAGTGGATGGCGCGGGCGATCATTTCCTTGCCGGTGCCCGATTCGCCGGTGACCATCACCGACAGGTCAAAAGGCGCAACGCGCCCGACCATGTCGCAGACGGCATTGATCGGGCTGCCCGGCGCCCGGATGAAGCCAGCCAGACCGAAACTGCTTTTGACCTTCTCCTGCTTGCTGTCGACGTGCCTTTTCAGCACCGGCTCGGCCGTGCGCAGATCGAGCGACAGCCGCTGGTTTTCCTGTTGCAGACGCCAGACTTCGGCGGCGCGCTGCATGGTCAGCAGCAGTTGCTCGGGCTGCCAGGGCTTCAACAGGTATTGCCAGATTCCAGCCTCATTGACGCCGGTGATGATGTCCTCGGCGTCGGTGTAGCCGGACAGGATGATGCGCACGATATCCGGCCAGCGGGTCCGCACTTCGCGCAGGAACTGGACGCCGGTCGTTCCCGGCATGCGCTGGTCGCAAAGCACGATGCGGATGGCGGCGGAGGCCTGCTCTCGCTCGAGGATTTCCATGCCCTCGTCGGCACTGGACGCACACAGCACATCGAAATCTTCTTCCAGCGTGCGGCGCAAGGCTTCCTGCGACCGTACTTCGTCATCGACAACAAGGATGGCCGGTAGTTTGCGCAGGCTGCGGTTGGAAGCCGGGTGACTCATTCGGGAATCTTCCAGTCAAGATCGCGGTGACGGGCAAGGTGGCGCGGCGTCCACGAATGCGCCGAACGGGAGACAAAATGATAGCGCGCGACATGGTACGAAGGATCGAAGCCATAGAAATTGCGCCGCATCTCCTTCAGTTCGTCTTCACGGTAGGCGGCCAGCGGCTTGATCGCTTCGTCGGCCTGTCGTTTGGCCTGCTTGGCCGCAAGGCGTTCAGCCATATCGGGCGCTGCAGCCAGCTCGGCGGCCCGCCGGGCGACATCGACAGTGAAACCCGGGGCCGGCAGACAGGCATCGTAGAAAGCCAACTCAACGGCTTCCTTCGCGCTCATCGGCAACCGGTGGCGCATGATCGCCTTGGCCCCTGCCTCGCCAACCCTTGGTGGCAGCAAATAAGTCCAGAATTCCGAGCCGAACAGGTTGCCCATGTTCTTGTAATGCGGATTAAGAACAGCACCGTCGCGCACCCAGACGAAATCGGCCGCCCGCGCGAGGAAGCAGCCGCCCGCCCCGGTGTTGCCGCCAACTGCGGCCACGGTCAGTTGCGTTTCGCAACGCAGAATGGCTTCGGCCAGGTCATCGATGGCATTGATGTTGGCCCACGATTCATCGGCTGGACTTTCAGCCGCCTCGATGGTGTTCAGGTGAATGCCGTTCGACCAGAAATCGCTGCCGCCGCGCAGCACGATCACCTTGGTCGGCTGCGTCGTAGCCCAGCGGAAGGCCTCGGTCAGGCGCTGGCATTGGGCGGTGCTCATCGCGCCGTTGTAGAACTCGAAACTCAGGAAACCAACACCGGCCGCCTCTTCATAGACGATGTCCTGCCAGGTCGGCATCGGCGATTTCCGGTAACCGGACAAGGGCAGCGCCGGTAATTCGGCCGCCTCGGGGAAGGCCTGCGTCGCCGGCAGCTTGATGCTCCCAGGGCGCTTGATGTGGCCGATCCAGACTGCACCATCGACGGTCGCCCGGCAAATGGCGGTTTCCCGACGACCAAGCAGACTGCCCGGCTCGCCCTTCAGCAGGCCTTCCGGCCAGGCATCGAACAGATGGCAGGGCTGGCCGAACAGTTCGTCGGCCACACCGGGAAAACCATCGGCAGCATTCAGCTTGGCAAGGATCGCGGCACTGCTGTCAGCCTGCCAGTCTATGGCCCTGTCGCTCTGCCGCATCAAGGCGTGGGCCTGACCTGACACCCGCTCGGGCACAAAACCGGTGGCACTTTTCCGGTCGACCGCCGCCAGCACCGCCTGCAACGCCGCTTCGGTGACCTCGTTGCGGTAGATCGACGCTTTCCGGGCCGGACGCATCAAAAACCTGGCCGAGGCCCAGACCGGTCCGGCATCCATTTCCGCTTCGGCCTGCAAAACCGTGACACCCCACTCCTGAACGCCATTCTGGATCGCCCAGTCGAGTGCCGATGGGCCACGGTCGCCAACGATGCCGGGATGAACCACCAGGCACAGGTGACGCGACCAGATCGATTCGGGAATGGCCCGCTTGAGAAAGGGCGCGATGATCAGATCGGGCCGAAAAAGGCTGACCGCTTCCTCGCTGACCGAATCCGCGATATCAAACTCGATACTGATCTCATGACCACGCGCCACCAATTCGTAATACAAGCGCTGCGTCAAGCTGTTGAAACTGTGCGTAATGAAGAGAATTCGCATGTTTTACACTTCTTTACAATTCATCTCGAGATGCCGACCTTAGGCAGGACAAGGCTTTTCTGGGCACAAATTCCCATTTCGCATAGCGCTATCACCTTCGCGATATTTTTGATGTAACACGAGATCGCTACGATGCGCTGCAACAAAAAAGGAACTGGGAAATGACAACGCAAGCTCAAAGAAAGCCCGCCAAACAACGCAACATGCCCGTCAGCCGTGCTCCGCGCCCGGAATACGTCGCCGCGATCCGTTACCCGGATGGTCGCCGCGATCTGTTTCACATTCGCAACGCTGACAACTTGGCCGATGCCCGCGAACTCGTCATTTCCGAGGTCGGCGAAGTCCGCTCCGTGATGATTGCGCTGCGCCACTGATCGCTCAGCAAATCCGCGGCAATTGTTCGCCGCTCAACCAGTCCACGATGCGCTTGCCGCCGAAACCGGTGGTCATCTGGACAAAATGATGGGCATCTTCATGCACACGGCCAACAATGGCCGCAGCCGCCCCCAGCGGATGGCCCTGCATCGCAGCCAATAACTTTTTGGCATCCGGTTCGGCGCAGATCGCCACCAGTTTTCCTTCATTGGCCACATAAAGCGGGTCCAACCCCAGAAACTCACAAGCTGCATTGACCGCCGGCGTCACCGGAAGATCCTTCTCCTGCAGCATCATGCCGACGCCGGATTGCTTGGCGATCTCGTTCAGCGTCGTCGCCAGACCGCCACGCGTCGGATCGCGCAGGACATGAATGTCGGCGCCGCTGGCCCGCATCGTCTCGATCAACCCGTGCAGGGCCGCCGTATCGGAAACGATCGGCGACTCGAAGCCGAGGCTCTCGCGCTCGGCCATGATCGCCATGCCGTGATCGCCCAGTGTACCGGACACCAGAATGACATCGCCGGGTTTGGCATAGCGCCCGGACAATTCCCGGCCCGGTGCCACGACGCCGACGCCGGTCGTCGTGATGAACACGCCATCGCCCTTGCCACGCTCGACGACCTTGGTATCGCCGGTCACCACCGGCACGCCAGCCTCCTTCGCCGCCGCCGCCATGCTTTGCACGATACGCGCCAGATCGGCGAGCTTGAACCCCTCTTCAAGGATGAAGCCGGCCGATAGCCACAAAGGCTTGGCGCCCATCATGGCCACATCGTTGATCGTGCCATGCACCGACAGGCAGCCGATGTCGCCGCCAGGGAAAAACAGCGGCGAGACGACATGCGAGTCGGTGGCCATGACCAGCCGCCCTTCGCCCTGCGCCGGCAGCAACGCACCATCATCCCCCTGGGCCAGATATTCGTTGCCGAGATACTTGGCGAACAATTCCTCAATCAGCTGAGCCATCGCCCGGCCGCCAGAGCCGTGCGCCATATCGACCTGACCGTGCTTGATATCGATTGGCCGCACGTAGCCTTTGCGTACTTCAGACATCCTTGTAGCGTCCATAAGTGTAGTGAGCGGCACAGGCGCCTTCGGAGCTGACCATGCAGGAACCGACCGGGTTTTCCGGCGTACAGACGGTGCCGAAAATCTTGCAGTCCTGCGGCCGCTTGACGCCGCGCAGGATGGCCCCGCATTCGCAGGCCTTGTGATCGGGCACCGATGCATAACCGAGCGGAAAACGCTTTTCGGCATCAAATTCGGCGAACTGGCTGCGAATACGCAGCGCCGAGTAGGGCAGGATGTTCAGGCCCCGCCATTCGAAATGCTTGCGCATCTCGAAGACTTCGGCGACCAGTTGTTGCGCCTTGAGGTTGCCGTCACGGCTGACGGCGCGGGCGAATTCGTTCTCGACCTCGGCGCGCCCTTCGTTGACCTGGCGGATCAGCATCTTGATCGCCTGCATCACGTCGAGCGGCTCGAAGCCGGCAATGACCACCGGCTTGCGGTATTCCTCGGCGAAGAATTCGTAGGGTCGGCTGCCGATGATGGTCGATACATGGGCCGGGCCAATGAAGCCGTCGAGCGGCACGGTGCCCCACTGGCGAACCTCCGGCGATTCGAGGATGCTGGAAATGGCCGATGGCGTCAGCACGTGGCAGCAGAGCACCGAGAAATTCTTCAGGCCCAGCGCGGCAGCGTGCTTGATCGCCACCGCCGTCGGCGGCGTCGTCGTTTCGAAGCCGATGGCGAAGAAGACGACCTGCTTGTCCGGATTCTTTTGCGCCAAGGTCACGGCATCGGCGCTCGAATAAACCATGCGGATGTCGCCGCCCTTGGCCTTGGCTTTCATCAGCGACAGACCATCGGAGGCTGGCACGCGCAGGCAATCGCCGTAGGTGCACAGCGTGACGCCCTGTTCGAGCGCCAGGCGGATTGCCTGATCGACGCGGCCGATGGGCAGCACGCAGACCGGGCAGCCAGGACCGTGAATCATCTTGACGTTGGCCGGCAACAGGTCGGACACGCCATAACGAGAAATGGCGTGGGTGTGGCCGCCGCAGAACTCCATGAAATGGTAGCTGCGCGCCGGGTCAGCCTCGGCGCGAATGGCGGCAGCCAGCGTCTGCGCGACGTCGCCGTCGCGGAACTCGTCGATGTACTTCATCAGTGCAAGGTGACGTCGCCGTCGGCCGGCAACTGGCCGATCTCGGCAAAGAGTTTCAGGGTTTTCTCGGCCTCTTCCGGATCAAGCTTGTTCAGCGCGTAGCCGACATGGACGATCACGTAATCGCCCACCGCGACGCCCTCGACCAGGGCCAGCGAAATTTCCTTTTTAACGCCGGCCAGATCGACCAGGGCGTTGTCGTCGGGGCGCAGTTCAACGACCTGCGCGGGGATCGCGAGACACATCCGATTTGCTCCTCACCATTCTTTTTGTAGGGGAGATACTACCCGTTGGGAATCAATTGCGCTTGCCTGCCAGACGGCGAAAAAAACCGCGCCGGGAAACGGCAGGCTTCCCCTCCGCCACCGGCGGCAGATCGGGCGCTGGCTCGGCAGCAGGCAGGCCAAATACCGTCTTCAGCGCATCGGCGGCCACCACCCGTGCCTGCGCCATGTCGGCCAGATTGGTCACCGGCGCAATCAGCGGGCAATACTGATAAGGGCCGATGTCCGGATCATCGTCGGCGAGGAACTGCATGGTGCCGCAGGGCAGGTTCAGGTAGCGCCGTTCGCCGGCCGGAATGTCGCCCCACAACTGACCGCCACCATAGACCAGCACCAGATTCAGGAACCACGGCGTGATCACCACCCCCAGCCAGTCGCCCTCGTAGCGGGCAAAACCGACCGCTTCAACGCCGAGCGCCGCGTTGACGAAAGGCATGTCATGCATGCGCGTCTGCCAGACGTGGCGGTAATGTGCTTCGAGGAAGGCCGTCGGGTCGTCGTCGCGCGGCACGGCCGGGCGGATTGGCGGCGGGGCCAGGGCAGGGGTACGAATGCGTTCAGTCATGCGGGCGGTTCAAGTCCTGAAAATGCAGCGCTGGATCGAAATCGCCTTCCAGCGAAGCGGCCAGTGCCGAGAGCGCATCCTCGATCAGCGTGCGCTGCTCGTCTTCAACCACTTCCCGGGCCAGCCCCAGCGAGGTCAATACCCAGGTACCGACCGGCTGCGGGCCGATCAGCATCATGTTGATGCGTTCGCGCTCGCCGTCCCGCTCGACCCAGGCAAATTCCCCGGCATTTTCGCCGCTGCCTTCCCATTCGACAATGCGTTTCGGAATCGACAGGCACATCAGCTGCGCGCCTTGGCGTCGATGCCGAGCAGGCGCAATTCGGCCAGCGTCATTTCGATCAATTCCGGCACCCGCGCCGCCACCTCTGGCGACAGTTCCATGCCCAGACTCATCGACACCGGCTGCATGCCGACGATAGCAATCGACTTCGGCGCCTTGTCGGTGAATTCCAGGCTGGCCAGCACATCGGACAGACTGACCTGATGCGGTGACAGCTTGGTCTTGAAGAAGACCGGCACATCGTCGCCCTTGAGCAGCACCGGCGTCGCCGGCGGCTGCTTGCAGCGCACGCAGTCGACGACGATCAGGCCGTCGAGGTCTTCCAGCTGCTCCAGCATTTCCATACCGCAGGTGCCGCCGTCGATCACCTCGACTTCTGGTGGCAGCACGTACTCCTGCCCCAGCCGTTCGACAACACGGACACCAACGCCCTCGTCGGTCAGAAGAATGTTGCCAATACCCAGTACGACAATACGCATGCTGTTTTCCGATAAAAAGGGGCGCGAACATTGTCGCGCCCCCGTTGATAAAACGACTTGCTATCGATCAAACAGCCTTCACCGTGACCACCGGATTATTCTCCTGATCGACGACATGCACGGCACAGGCCAGGCAGGGGTCGAAGGAGTGCACCGTGCGCAGGACTTCCAGCGGCTTCTCGGGATCGGCCACCGGGTTGTCGATCAGGCAGGCCTCGTAGGCGCCGGGCTGGTCCTTCTCGTTGCGCGGTGCGGCATTCCAGGTGGTCGGCACGACGCACTGGTAGTTCTTGATCTTGCCGGAATCGATGACCACCCAGTGCGACAGCACGCCGCGCGGCGCTTCGTGGAAACCGACCCCCATCTGTTCTCCCTTCGGGAAAACCGGACGGTTGAAGGTCTTGAGGTCGCCCTTGGCCATGTTGGCGAGCAACAGATCCCACTGGTTGATCAGTTCATCAACCTGCACAGCGCAGCCAACGGCCCGCGCCGCATGGCGGCCGATCGTCGAGTGCAGGGCTTCGACGCCGACCTTGGTGCCGGCCACCGAAGACACCAGATCGAGCGCCGCGGTCGCGTACTTTTTGGTCGGTTCGTGACCGGCGGCCAGCATGTTCAGCACGCGCGGCAGTGGGCCGACCTGCATCGGCTTGCCATAGAAGGTCGGCGACTTCAGCCACGAGTACTTTCCGTCATCCTTGAAATCGGTGTAGTTCGGCGTCGTTTCGCCCTTGTACGGGTGCAGCGACTTGTCGTTGCCGTCGCTGTAGTTGTACCAGGAATGCTTGATCGCCTCGGACACACCGTCGGTGAAGTATTTGTCGTTAAAGCTGGTGATCGCCTTATAGCTCTCCAGCTTGCCGCCTTCGATGTAGCCGCCGGGCAGCGCGAAAGTCGTGCCCTTGCCATCGAGCGGGATGTCCGGCACGCACAGGTAGTCGGTGATGCCCTTGCCGTACTTGGTCCAGTCGGCATAGAAGCCGCCGATGGCGCCGACGTCGACGAGATAGACGTTCTTGACGAAGTCTTCGAGCTTGAGCATCCACTCCTTGATCGCCAGCAGGCGCTCGATGGTCAGCACCGATTGCGAATCGACCGACAGCGGATTGGCGACGCCACCGACCGCGACATTCTGGATGTGCGGCGATTTTGAACCGAGCACGGCGACGATCTTGCTGGCGTAACGCTGGATTTCCAAGGCCTGGAGGTAGTGCGCCGTGGCCATCAGGTTGACCTCGGGCGACAGTTTCATCGCCGGGTGCCCCCAATAACCATTGGTGAAAATACCGAGCTGGCCGGTGCCAACAAAGCCGCTCAGCCGATCCTGCACCTTCTTGAACTCGGCCTGACTGTTGCCGCTCCAGTTCGACAGGCTCTGCGCCAGACTGGCCGCCTTGGCCGGGTCGGCCTTCAGCGCAGAGACGACGTCGACCCAGTCGAGTGCCGACAGGTGATAGAAATGAACGATATGGTCATGCACGGCATGGGCCAGCATGATCATGTTGCGGATGTACTGGGCGTTGACCGGGATTTCCAACTGCAGCGCATTCTCGACCGCACGGACCGAAGCCATGGCATGCACCGTGGTACAGACGCCGCAGATGCGCTGGGTGATCGCCCAGGCGTCGCGCGGGTCGCGGCCGATCAGGATGTTCTCGACGCCCCGCCACATCTGGCCCGATGCCCAGGCCTTCTTGACGCGGCCGCCATCCACTTCGACGTCGACGCGCAGGTGGCCCTCAATACGGGTGACCGGGTCGATGGTGACACGTTTGTTCATGTTGTTCTCCTATCCCTGAATTCAGTGGGTGGCAGCTTCGTGCGGCAGCACGGGGAAGCGGCGGGTGATGATGATGTAGCCGAGCACTTCGAGCGCGAACATGCCGATGGTGACCAGCATTTCAGCGATGCTCGGGAAATAGTTCCAGCCATGATCGACGCCCAGGCCGGTGTCGTAACCGATCAGGAAGCCATTGACGCGGAGCAGGATGCCGCCGAGCATGATCGAGACCCCGGCCACGAACAGGCGAGCCGGATTGCGCCGGGCAGCCGGCGTGCCGACGATGGCGAACGGGGCGATGAAGCAGGCCATTTCCAGCCAGAAGAAGAAGGCCTCGAGGCTGGGCGCCAGCGCATGGCCGAGCGCGCCGCGCACGATCAGATCGCTGAAGCGCACGGCCAGATAGGCAGCCAGCACACCGAGCATGATCTTGGCCATCGGCTGCAGCAGATGAATTTCGATCTCGCGCCGGTAGGCCGAAGCCGCGACGCAGGATTCGAACAGCACGATGCCATAGCCGATGGTGATCGCCGACAGCAGGTAAAGTAGCGGCACGATGGGGGTCTGCCACAGCGGATTGACCTGCGGCCCCATGACCACCAGCATGGTCCCCAGCGAGGACTGGTGCATCATCGGCAGCAGGGTGCCGAGTGCAATGAAGAAGAACAGCACCTTCTCCAGCTTCTGTTTCTGCACCTTCAGGCCCCATTGCTCCATGAAGACCGGCGAGAACTCGATCCACATCACCATGACGTAGGCCGAGATGCAGACGGCCACCTCGAACATCACCGAATTGGGATTGGCGTAACCCGGCCACAGAATGTGCCAGAAGTTCCACCAGCGACCGAGGTCGAACAGCACCCCAACGCCGGCCAGCGTGTAGCCGAACAGACTCGCCAGCAAGGCTGGGCGAACCAGCGGGTGGTAATGACCGCGGTTGAAGATGTACACCAGCATGGCCACCGAAAAGCCGCCGCAGGCGAAGGCCGAGCCGATGATCACGTCGAAGACGACCCAGATGCCCCACGGGTAGCCATCGTTCAGATTGGTCACTGCGCCGAGGCCGAAAATGAAGCGAACGAACAGCACGGCGATCATCGCCGCGATCAGCACGCCACAAACCAGCGTTGCGGTATTGAACAGCTTGCCGCCAACCGGGGCGGCAGGATGATGGGCGCTCACGACTTGCCTCCCTTCTGGTCATCGTCTTCCGGCACGACATTGCGCTTGGCAACCCAGGTCAGGCCGGCAAGTACGGCAATCGGCATGATCAGTCCGCCATACAGCGTGTGCTGGATGGTTTCCGAAGTGGCGGCCGAGGATTTCGGCGGCAGGTCGGGCAGGCCGGCTTTCTGGAAATTGACGGCCGACAGCTTGAGTACCTGCGTGCCGCCGTATTCGGTCTCGCCATAGACGTGCTGCAGGTAGTTGCCGACCTGGGCCTGATAGCTCTGGTCCGGTTCGTCGCGCCAGCCATGGCGATGCTTCTGGCCCTTGCCATCCTCGCCACCAGCCAGCACCTTCTCCTGGGCGGGGCGCAGGCGGCCGCGCGGAATCGTCGTCCATTCACCCGGCTTCAGGGCCAGACGACGCTTGGCTTCGGCCAGCAGGTCCTCGGTCCGACCAAACAAGGTCGCGCCGGTCGGACAAACCTCGGCGCAGGCCGAGTAATGGCCGTCCTTGTGGCGATGCCGGCACAGCTCGCACTTGCCGATCTTGCCGGTCGGCGAATCGTACTGGTATTTCGGAATACCGAACGGGCAGGCGGCGACGCAGTAACGGCAGCCGATGCAGGCGTCCGGGTCGTAGCCGACGATGCCGGTTTCCGGATTCTTGGTCATCGCAGAGACCGGGCAGGCCGAGACGCAGGACGGGTCGGCACAATGCATGCACGAGGTCTTCATGAAGGAGAAGCCGTTCAGCTCACTGTCCTTGGTTTCCATCGTGCCGTTACGGTACATCTTGATCAGGTTGAAGGTGTGGCCGGTCGTATCGAGCGGCGTATCCCACAACTTGTCCATGGCCGTGAATTCGGCCGGGTTTTCGTTGACCTGCTTGCAGGCCGCCACGCAGGCCTGGCAGCCGACGCACAGGGTCGCGTCGTAGAGCAGACCAAGGCCTTCCGGCGGGCGTTTCAGGGTATCGCGGGCGCAGGCTGTCTCGGGCAGCACGGCCGAAGCCGCCGCTGCGCCGCTGGCCAGGCAACCACGCAAAAAATCACGTCTTGTGGTCATCTCAGACCTCCGTTGATTCGGTGGCTTTGCTGCCTTCCTTCTTGGCCTGTTCCATCTCCTCAGCCTTGTGCGACAGGCCGAGGTTCTTGGCGACCATCGCGCCAGCCCCGGCGGCGGCACCGGCCACGGCGGCCAGCACGGCCGCCGAGCCGAGCGACGCGCCAACGCCCTTTTCTTCGACGATGCGCGGCAGGAAAGCGGAGGGCTCGATGTTCTTAAGCTTGGCGACGGTATGGATCGGCTTGGTGAAGCCGACCCCCTGCTCGGTACAGCCAATGCATGGATGGCCACAGGCGACCGGCCAGGTGCCGGCCCCGGCATCGCCGAACATGATCACCGAGCAATTGGCGTAGGTTTCCGGCCCCTTGCAGCCCAGCTTGTACAGGCAATGACCCTTGCGGTGGCCTTCGTCGCCAAACTCCATGGCGAAGCGGCCGGCGTCGAAGTGGGCGCGACGCTCGCAGTTTTCGTGGATCAGGCGAGAGTAGGCAAATTTTGGCCGCCCCAAATGATCGACGGCCGGCAACGCGCCGAAGGTCAGGAAGTGCACCACCGTGGACAGGAAGTTGTACGGGTTGGGCGGACAACCGGGAATGGTCACCACCGGCTTGCCGAGCACCTTGTCCACGCCCTTGGCGCCGGTCGGATTGGGATCGGTCGACGGCATGCCGCCCCACGATGCGCAGGAGCCGATGGCGATCACTGCCGCCGCGTCAGCCGCGCATTCCGTGAGCAACTCTATCGCCGTCTTGCCGCCAATCTTGCAGTAGATGCCGTTGTCGCGCGTCGGAATGGCGCCCTCGACGACCAGGATGTACTTGCCCTTGTTCTCGGCCATCGCCGTCTTGCGGGCGGCTTCGACCTGATGGCCGGCCGCTGCGAACAGCGTCTCGTGATAGTCGAGCGAAATGACGTCGAGGATCAGTTTTTCCAGCGTCGGGTGCTCGGCCCGCAGGATGGACTCGGTGCACCCGGTGCATTCCTGGAAGTGCAGCCAGATCACGCTCGGCCGCTTCTTGGTCGCCACCGCCTCGGCCACCGCGGCATCGGCGCCTTGCGGCAGGCCCAGTGTGGTCGCCAGTGCGGCACAGAACTGCAGGAACTCCCGCCGGTCCATCGACAAACGCGCAGCCGCAGCTTCGATGCGATCGTCCTGTTCCAGCGAAATCAAATTTTGGTTGGCCATGGATCTCCCCTTTTTTTAATTCGATGTCAGTCACCGATGACCGACAAATGCTCTCTGCTGGGGAGGCGGCAAATATTAGAAATTAATTTTATAGAACTCAATCTAGCAACAGATGGGCCAGATTTCAAAATTCTTTTAATCCAGAGACTTAGAAAAACATTGGATCAGGTAAACCACCAGAAAGCCGATTAATACTTTCCACATGGCCACCCAAACTGATCAACTGCTGATCAGACTGACGAACTAGTCATCTAGGGCAAATTCCAAGCCGAAGCATCGAGTCAGCACAGGATCGCGATTCAACTTGCTCGCCGAACGCTGTCTCGACCATCATCCTTGGCGCGATACATGGCTTCGTCAGCTCTCTTGGTCAACGAGATCTCATCGATGCCGTCATCCGGATAGATGGCGACACCCAAGCTACACGAAATATCCAATTGACGGCCATCAAGCGCGAAAGGCTGCCGAATGACCTGGCGAATCTTCTCGGCCAGGCTGAGCGCAGCGTCTGATTCAGCCAATTCCGGCACCAGCACCACGAATTCGTCGCCACCGATTCTGCCCACCGTATCAGACTCACGAACGGTATCCTTCAAGCGTAGCGCCACTTGCTGGAGCACGAGATCCCCGATGGCATGACCGTAGTTATCATTGATCGGCTTGAAGTGATCGAGATCGAGAAACACCAGCGCAAACTGTCCATCATGGCGCTTGGCGCGAGCCAGTTCCTTGTGCAAGCGGTCACTGAACAGGGCCCGGTTTGGCAACCCGGTCAGCGGATCGTGCTGTGCCACATGCCGAAGTTCCTCGGTCATCTCGGCAGCCATCCGCAGGGCGCGAGCCCGTCCGGTCACCATAAGCCAGGCAAGCAACGCCAGTGCAACGCCCAGGCCGGCGCCGGTAACGGCAATGACTGATGACACGTCACGGCCATACCAGGCCTCGAATTCACGTTGCGTACTCAAGCTCAGCGTCCAGGTGTGACCGGCAACCACCATGTATTCGTTGGCGCTGAGCAAGCTCTCTATGGCGGGCAAACCCTTGTCAGTGGACTCACCGGTTCGATACATGAGCGCCGCCTCAACGGGGTTGGCCTCATCGTAAATAGCCAGTGTGATACCCGGAGCCTGTTTGCCATAAAGGCCAGCCATGAATTCATCCATGTAGAACGATGCGTAAACCCAGCCAATGAGGTTGGCTCTGCGCTGGGCAACGCTGTCGCGCGGCTGGCCGTGGGCAAAAATCGGCAGATACATGATGAAGCCCGGCTGCGCCTCTTGCCGCCTATCGATCGCCAACCTGACCTTGCCGGTGATTGCCGCCATGCCGGAATCGCGGGCCGCCTCCATGGCCACCCGGCGCGCCGGATCTGCCCACGGGTCAAGGCCAAGGATGGAGTGTTTGCCTCCAGCGTCAGGTTCACGCTGGATGATCGGGGCATAGACCTCTCTCTCTCCTTCGGGATGAATCGCGTAACCCGTGAAGCCGAGCTGCTGCATCCTTGCCTCATGGGCGGGTTTGCTCGCCAGAGGAACCTGCTCGATGACGCCAATGACCTGGATCGCCGAAAAATTGGCATCCAGTTGCAAGGTCTCGACGTAATCGCATAAAGCGCGGCGATTCGTCAGCGCGGTGGTTGCAAACAAACCCTGGACACCACGCAGCATCTGTTCGTACCCGGCCACACGCTGCTCAACCCGGCTGACCGTTTCGCGCAGCACAAAAGCGAATTGGGTACGCAGTTCCTTGCGCGCAAGCTGGCGTTCGTGATCCCAGACCAGCCAGGTCAGAGCGAGCGTGACCACCAGAATCAGCCAGGGCAGGAATACCGGCAAGCGGGACGCGGAGATCGGCGTGCGTTCGGATGCCATCGTGTAACCTAAAATTCAACCATGGCGGCAGCCAGGTCTGGCTTGAAGTATTTCTCGAAAATACGCCGCATGGTGCCGTCACGACGCATTTCAGTCACCAGCGAACGCCACTTTTCCTGCTCCGCGGTCGGCAGCGCCTTTTTCGACATGATCAGGCCGTGTGGAACCGCCGGGTCGTTGAACTCGATGATCGTGCTCAGGTCGCGAATCTGCTTTTCTTCCAGTGACGGATAATCAAAAGGCTCGATGATCATCCCCTGAATGTGATTCAGGATCAGCGTCTGGTACAACGGCGCCAGGCCACCGGCCTGACTCAGACGGTTCGTCGCCTGCAGCCGATCGACCAGACGATTGGCCGTTTCGCTGTACCGGAAGCCACGAATAACGCCAAGCTGCAATTTTTCGTTCCGCTCGAAATCCGCCCGATTCGACACGCCGGAATCCTTGCGCACCAACAAATAGTATTTATTGCTGAAATACCAGGCAAAAGCAGCGAACTTGTCGCGTTCTGCATTGTTAATGCCAGACAAGCTGAAATCGAGCGCCCCGGATTCGATCAACTGCCAGATGCGCGCCCTGGCCATCAGGCTGACGGTCACCTTGCATCCTGAGCGGCGAATCAATTCGTCAGCCACATCCTTGTCGATACCGGTGTCGGTGGCGGCAGAATACAGGAGGCCATGATCATGCAGTGCGAGGGTATATGGACGCGAGCAGTCCGGTCCGCTCGCGCTGGCGGTGCCGAGACTGCCGAAGACGATCCACAACGCCAAGACACAGCGAATAAGCATTGATACCTCTGGTGGGAGGATGACTGAAGCAGGTTTGATCGATGATACCGAATCGGCGCCAAGTCGTCCGAATATTGCATGCCCGCGCCAGCCGGGATCACCCCGATGCTTCAGAGCACCTTCGCCCGGAGCATCATCGATGCCCGACCGGGAGAAGCAGCACCCGGATTTTGTCCGGCTCAGCGTTCAACCGAGCGCAATCTGGCGCCTTGCCGTCCACGCCTGGCCCAGGGCCAGACCGCCATCATTCGGTGGCGCTTGCCGGGCTTCGAGCAAGCCAACGCCAGCCACGTCCAGATGCTGACGTAACGCATCCATCAACACGGCATTCATCGCACAACCACCGGCGACGGCAATTTTCGAAGCCTTGCCGTGGCCGACAGCACGAATGCTCCATTCGGCCAGTCCTGCCGCTACCGTGGCGTGAAAAAGCGCCGCCCCGTAGGCTGCGTTGTCCTTGCAGCCCAGCAGCGCCAGCAGCAGCGGCGAGAAATCGAGCACCGCCCCCTGTTCGTGCAAGGCATAGCCGCCGGGCAGCGGCTCAACCGGTCCATGTTTTGCGGCGAGGCCTTCAAGTTCCATGGCGGCCTGCCCTTCGTACTGCATCAAATCGCGCACGCCGAGCAGACCGGCCGCGGCATCGAACCAGCGGCCGAGGCTGCTCGTCTGCGGGCAGCGCAGATGGCGGGCAAGCATGGTGAGTAGAGGGCCGGGGTCGCGCGTCGGGTAGTACTGCTTGATCCAGCCACCGACCCGGTAGCCCAGGCCGGCCCCATGCAGCGCAGCAACGGCCATGCGCCACGGCTCCTTGGCCGCTCGGTCGCCGCCGGGCATGGCCAGTCGGTGGAGGTGGCCGAGGCGTTCGCAGTTGGCGCCGTCGAGGCGCAGTAGTTCGCCGCCCCAGGCGCCTCCGTCCGGGCCGAGACCGACCCCATCCAGCGCCAGCCCGACGACCGGACCGTTGACGCCATGTTCGGCGCAGATCGCGGCAAGATGGGCTTGGTGATGACCGATAGCGACTGCCGGGATAGCGTATTTTTCGGCCAGTTGCAGCGCAAGATGGGTCGATGGAAAGTCCGGGTGCAGGTCATGCGCGATCAGCTCGGGCTTGACGTCAAGGATGCCGAGCAGATGTTCGATTGTTTCTTCGAGAAAGCCGATGGCCGCAACGTTGTCCAGGCTGCCGATATGCTGCGACAGGAAGGCTTCGCGGCCTTTCATGACGCAAATGGTGTTCTTCAGGTAGCCGCCCAGCGCCAGCACGCTCGGGCCATCATCGACCAGGGGAATGGGCACCGGCACGTAGCCACGGGCACGGCGGATGAAAGCTGGAGCGCCCGGCGTCACCCGTAATACGGAATCATCGCAACGGATGATGATGTCGCGGTTGTGCATCAGATAGGCATCGGCAATGCCGGCCAGCCTGTCCAGTGCTTCGTCGTTGGCGATGACCAGCGGCTCACCGTGCGGGTTGGCGCTGGTCATGACCAGCAGCAACTCATTCGGCTCGCCCAGCCAACCGCTGCCGCTCGGCCGGCCGGCTGCTTCGTGCCAAAGCAACAGGTGCAGCGGCGTTGCCGGCAGCATGACACCGAACCAGGCCAGGCCCGGTGCGATGCCCTGAAGTTCGGTCGCGCCCTTGGCACAGAGCACGATCGGAGCGGCCGTGCTTTGCAGCAGGGCCAACTCTGCCTTGCCGATTCGGGCGTAGTCGGCCAATGCGTCGGCGTTCAGCCCCATCACCGCCAAAGGCTTTTCCTCGCGCTGCTTGCGTTCACGCAGTTCGGCCACGGCGACGGCATTGCGCGCATCGCAGGCCAGATGGAAGCCGCCCAAGCCCTTGATCGCAACGATTTTTCCAGCGCGTAACAGGTGCAAGCATGCGGCAATCGGATCGCCATCCAGCGGCAGACCACCGGCATCCAGCAGGCTCAATTGCGGGCCGCAATCCGGGCAACAGGTGGTTTCAGCGTGAAAGCGGCGGTCGCTGGGCGTTGTGTATTCGTCATTGCACGGCGCGCAAAGCGGAAAGGCGGCGAGGCTTGTTTGCGCCCGGTCATAGGGAATACGACGGCTGACCGTGTAGCGCGGACCGCAATGGGTGCAGGTGGTGAAGGCATAGCGCCAGCGGCGGCTGGCCGGATTGCAGATATCGGCGATGCACTCGGGGCAGATCGCAGCATCGGGACCGATGGCCGTCTGCACCTCGCCGGATTCGCTATCGAGGATGGCAAAACCCTGAGCACTTACTTCAGCGGCTTCGCTCTCGATGGCGTCGATGCGCGCCAAGCGGGGCGCTTCCTGCGGCAGGCGAGTGACGAAGTCAGCGACCTTTTCGCCGGCAACTGCGGCAATCACCCCGGCGCCATCGTTACGCACCCAGCCCGTCAACCCTAGTTCGTTGGCCAGGCGCCAGATATAAGGACGAAAACCGACCCCCTGCACCAGACCACGAATACGGAGCAGGCGGCCGGTCATCGGCGGCCTACTTGGCCGCCAACTGGCGTTCCAGTTCGGCGACCCGGCGCTTCAGCGCATCGACAGATTCGGAGCGCTTGGCGCGCTGTGCTTCCAGCCCGGATTGAATCCAGTCCAGCCAGGCGGAAAGGCCGTCGCCACTGGTCGCCGAGACACGGAAGATGGTCAGGTGCGGATTGACGCGGCGGGCGTTGGCTTCGGCCAAGTCGGCATCGAATTCCAGGTAGGGCAGCAGGTCGCACTTGTTGAGCAGCATGACGTCAGCCGCCGCGAACATATCCGGGTACTTGAGCGGCTTGTCTTCGCCTTCGGTGACCGACAGGATGGCGACCTTGTGATGCTCGCCCAGATCAAAGGCGGCCGGGCAGACGAGGTTACCGACGTTCTCGATCAGGAACAGCGATTCGTCGGCCGGCTGCAGGCGCTGCATGGCATGGCCGACCATGTGGCCATCGAGATGGCAGCCCTTGCCAGTGTTGATCTGCAGGGCCGGCACGCCAGTAGCACGGATACGCTCGGCGTCGTTGGAAGTCTGCTGGTCGCCCTCGACGACGCTGATCGCCACCTTGTCTTTCAGCAGCTCGATGGTTTTGACCAGCAGCGTGGTCTTGCCGGAGCCGGGGCTGGACACCAGATTCAGCGCGAAGATACCGCGATCATCGAAGGCAGCGCGGTTGGCTGCGGCATAGGTGTTGTTCTTCGAGAGGATGTCCTGCTCGATCTGCACCATCCTGGCCTGCGACATGCCCGGCACGTGGGCGCGGGCCGGGCCGGTGCCGTAGTCGAGATCGCCGGCGACGCCATGTTCATGGTGGTGATGCTCTTCGCCGTGCTGATGGGCGTGTTCGCCATCATGGACGTGAGCATGGCTGTGTTCGCTGCCGTCGCTATGGTGATGGGTATGCGAATGCACGCCGAGCGGTGCATCCTCGTGGCCGTGATCGTGGTCATGCCCGTGCTCGTGCGTGTGGGTATGCACCGTGCCGTCTTCATGCACATGGGTGTGCTCATGCGCCCCACCCTCGATCTTCGCTTCTCCTACGCCGCAGCCACAAACCGTACACATATCCGTCTCCTGATTATTCGATCTCTATTTCCTTGACCCGCATTTCCGTGCCACCAGTCGGCTGTACCTGATGGCTGCCGCATGTCGGGCAGGCCCCGTAAAGCTCGGTCATCGGGACCGTTTCAGCACATTGCATGCACCAGCCAGCGCCCGGCACGGCAATAATCTCCAGCGCCGCGCCCTGCGCGATACTGCCATGAGTCACCGCTTCGAAGCAGAATTTGATCGCCTCCGGTTCCACCGACGACAGACGACCGATTTCCAGCACGACCAGCTTCACCCGGCTGGCGCTTTCGCGGCGGGCCGTGTCTTCAACCAGTTGCAGCACACCTTCGGCCAGCGACATCTCATGCATCACGCAACTCCACAACATAGGGCAGGCAGGGATCAAGTGCCAGTATGGCCTGATTCAGCACCTGTTTTGCTTGATCCAGAGAAGCAAATCGGCAATTTTCCAGCAGCGATGACAGCGCCCCGGCATCGGCAAAGAACCCATCGGTCGGTGCCTGAACGCGATAATTGGCCACCTTGCCATCGACGACATGCACGGCGTGGGTCAGTACACCGCGCGCCGTCAGGGTTTGCGCTACGCCCCAGCCATCACCGCCGGCGCTGGCAATCGGAAACGGGGTGTGATCGGCCAGCGCCCGGGCGGCGGCCTCAAGCTCGGCCAGTCGGGCCTGAAAAACCGAGCGAATCGAGACCGGCCGGGGAAGGCCCGGCATCTCCGAGGCGACACCTTGCCAATAGGCGAGCCATGGTCCAGGCGCCAGCACGGCAGTTGCGGAGAGACCGGGCCCGGCCGACTCCGGCGCCACTTCTTCCGTCGTCCGGCCAACGAGGTTTTCAAGGCATTTATCGGCCAGTGGCCGCAAGGTTTCACGCAGGAGTTTTTGCGTTGTTTCCAGAAAACCATCGCTCTGCCGTGCGTTCCGCCAGGCAATGAAAGCCGCCTTTTCCGCATGCAGACCAAGGGCAGGCGGCCAATCGAGCAGCAGGCGCCAGAGATTTTCGTGCAGCACCTCGACCCACAATTCCGCCGAATCGCTGGCTCTCGGCAGCTCATTCTGGGCGGCCGCCACCGCTGCCTGAGCGGCAGCCCGCTGGGCATGGGCACAAAGGGTGAACAAATAGGGCACCGTCTTGACCACGGCATCGGGCAACTGGCCGATGAACAGGCGCGTCACCGAGGGACGTTTCAGAATGACCTCAATATCCTGCAGGCGCCCATGCTGAAGCTGCGCCCGAACCGTCAGCAGACCAGCGCTGTTCATCGACCCAGCCCCAGAAAAGCACGACGACTGGCAGGCTTGGCAGCTGCGTCAGGCGCCACCAGCGGCTCGCCAAACAGGGCATGGACGGCAGCCAGCGCAGTCAGGCGGGCCGCCTCGTGACTCTCGAATTCCAGCGCCGGCGAGAACAGCGAGCAGAGATGATAGTTGCCGATGCTGGCCTCCTCAGCCACTGTGAATTCGTAGTCGCCGGACGGGAAATGCCAGTCGTGCTTGCTACACGCCGCCAACACCGGCCAGCCATCGACCTGAGCGGGAAGGCAGAGCAGGTTGAGCGCCCACGGCGTGATCATCGCCCCCGCCCAGTGGCCATCGGCAGTCCGCTGAAAACCGACTGCCTCGACCTGCAGTTTCCCGTTGCAGATCGGCACATCGTGCATTCGGGTCCGGGCGATATTCTCGAAAACAGCAACCAGTTCTGGCGACGGATCGGTCGTCCAGACTTTCATTCGCCCGCCCTCATTCATCGGTCACCATGAACTTATGTTTGGGCGCATCGCACCCCGGGCAGCACCAGTCATCCGGCAAGTCGGCAAAGGCAATGCCGGGCGGAATACCGCGCACGTCATCGCCCTGCGTCGGGTCATAGACCCACCAGCAGATGCCGCACTCCAGCTTGTCGTCGGGTTTGACGCCGAGAAATGAACCTTCGAATCGCATGTCGGGGAATTTAGACTGGCTCCACCATCATGTCGAGGTATTCCCGCAGGCGTTCGACCGAATCGCCGAAATCCTCGTCGGCCGCCAGCGCGACTTCGGGCATGCCGACAATCTCGATGGAGTTCAGGATCAGCGTATCCATACTGTTGAAGTACTGGACCCACCAGACGTTCTTCAGCCGCGTGCTGGTGATCCGGCAATTGCCGTAGCCGCGCGACAGGATCGAGACTTCGCGATGGCCGAGCCAGCCGTAAAGCGTATCGAGGTCGGCATCGCTGACCGGCAGCAGCGTCAGGTTGATGACGTGGGCTGAATCGCCCGCTTTCCAGGCCGCTGCCTGCATGCGGATTTCCTCGACCAGGGCCTGGGCGTTCATGCAGCCAGCCGGATAGTCCGGCGGCGGCAGATCGGCCGTGCTCGTACTCGCCATGGCCTCGGTCAGCACCGCCGGAACGCTGCCGGTTTCGAGGTGGTCCACCATCATGGCGCCATCATCGGCCACCTTCAGGACACGCCACAGGCCGGAAAAGGCGGTTTCCTGAACGCGCCAATGAGCCGGCGCAGTCGTGAAGGCACTGACCTCGCCAAAGCCCATCGACTGGTTGATCACGTCGCGCATCGTGGCGTCGAGATCGAGCAGCTCGAGCCTCGCCCCCCCTTCGAAACCGAGCCTCTCGGCTTCATCGGCAAAGGTACCGAGCAGGCTGGCCGCCCGATTGACCACCTCGGGCGCGACGTTATCCGGCAATCGCGGTTGCGAAAAGGTTTCCATGCCCTTCGGCATGGGCAGGTAATCCGGCGTTTCATCGCCCTGCGAACCAGGCCCCATGGCGACGACGGAAATCGGAAAGGGACGCATCGTGGACGGGTTCATACGCAGGCTCCTTGGGAGGCTTCGACCCGAACGGGGATGCCGATCGGCTTGGGTTGTACGGGGCCGTTGAGCAGACGGGCGACTTCGCTCTGGTATTCGCCCCAGTCGCGGATGCCGTTAAGGATGCCGACAAACTGGCCATCGCGCAGGAAGACGACGGCCGGCGCGCGTGGTACGCCGTATTGCGCCATCAGGGCCGGGGCGAAATCGGGGCCGGCGACCCAGCGGGCAATTTGCGCGGCGACCGGTTTCAGGGCTTCGGGCAGGATCACGCAGGCATCGAGCACTTCGAGATTGCGCTGCGGATCTTCGGTCAGCAGCAGGGCAGTCAGGCCGGCCGGGAATTCCGGCTTGCTGTTATCAACGCGACAAAATCCATGTTTTTGCTGCATGCGGCCAATGGCCGTTTCCAGCTTTTCGAGCGAGGTCGGTCCGGCAACGAGTTGGAGGCTCATGATAGTTGTGTCTTCAGAAAATCGGGGAGTTGGGGTTCGCGATCAAGATCGGCGAAAAAGTCGGAGAAATCGGTTTCACCGGCATGGGCGGCAGCGAGCGCATTCAGGGCGGCATTGATGGCAGCGGCCCGCTCGGCATCGATCACCTCGCGCGCCGCTTCCAGAAAAGTCAGCAGCCAGGTACCCGGCAACTGCTGGCCGACCAGACTGAGGTCGACCCGCACTTCGCCGTTACGACCGGCACAGCGGGCAAAGTGCTCGCCACACTCGATCACCTGAACGGGGATACCCAGGCACATCAGGCAGCTTCCATATTCAGGAAACGGGCATCGCCCAAGCGATAAGCCTGATCGGCCGGCGGCCGTTCACCTTCGTAAACGTCCATGGCCAGCGCCGCATCGGTCAGGCTTTCGGCCTTGCCTTCACGGACACGACCGACCACGCCCCAGCGCTCCAGCCAGTCGAGCGCCAGATTCAAGGACGGCACCATTTGCGCCTTGACGATGTCGCGTAGACTGCCGCCGTAGTCTTCCAGTTCTTCCGGCTGGATGCCGATCAGCACCAGTTCGGCTGGCAATTTGTTGGTCAACTCGGCCGCCATCAGCACTTCCTGAAAGCCGGTCTGGTGCAGGCTCATCTTCTTGGCGCCCATGAAGCGCGGCACCTGATCACCGACCACCTCGCGCAGCTTGCCCGCCGGATCGCCGTAATCGACGGCATCGAAAACCAGCAAGCAATCGGCTTCCTGAACGTAGGGCAGCAGGTAAAGGCCCTGCGTGCCGCCATCCATCAGTGTCACTTGCGGCGGAAACTCCCAGCCGTCGTTCAGCGCCTCGACACAGCGTACCCCGAAGCCTTCATCGGCCCACAGGATGTTGCCGATACCCAAGACCAGAATGCGTTTGGTATTCATTGAAACCTCTGAAAAAACGCCCCGGGCACACTTCCATGCACACCGGGGCCAACGCAAGGTAAACCTTTACCCCGGACTGATGGCCAGGCGCCGCCAGGGCAAGGCGGACGCGAGCTGACAGTGCTATTGAACGGCAAGCACGGACAACGCGGCTCCGACAAGCATGGCCATCAGTCCTTGAACATCCGCCAGCCGGAGATCATGGTCGAGATGAGACTCTGCCGGCTCATGATGTCCTCGCGGATCGCTGCATAGACGTGCAACAGCACGAAAGTCATCATGATCCACATGCCCAGACGGTGCAGGTTATGCACCTGCATCGAGCCGCCCAGCGCCGGGATGACCCAGCCGAACAGCGTGTCGGTCAAATGGCCCAGCCCGGCGCCTTCGCTGTACAACGCAAAGCCGGTGAACAACATGCCAACGGCCAATACCGTGAAGAAGAAGAACATCATCAGCTGCGCCATTGGGTTGTGGCCGACGTATTTCTTCGGGGTCTTTTCGAGGAACAGATACCAGCGCAGCTCGAAGAAGACCTCGCTCCACCACTGCGGATTGGTGATTGGCAGCTTGAAGATCTGCTTGGCGTGGTGATTGCCGACGAAAGCCCAATAGACGCGACCGAGCAAGCCGATGGCAAAGATGTAGGCCGCAGCGAAATGGGCGAAGCGGATGTAACCCATCAGAAAATGGGTCGCCGCCTCGCCCGGCTGGGTCGGCAATGGCTGGCCGATGAAATAGCCGGTCGTCGCCAGCACCACCATGGCCAGCGCATTCACCCAGTGCCACAGACGCACCGGGGCTTCGTAGACGTAGATCGAACGGACTTGTTTACCGTGCCGTTCGGCTTCCAGCATGTCCTGTTGAGAGAGCATGATTGCCTCCTTTCCGGACCGCTTAGCGGACCTTGACCGACGTCATTTCCTGTCCGTCCGGGCTCATCACGTGCGTCGAGCAGGCCAGGCAGGGATCGAAGGAATGCAGCGTGCGCAGGATTTCCAGCGGTTCA
>JAGTRV010000372.1 GCA_018262245.1 Pseudomonadota bacterium
GCCGAAATGCGTGCCACCCGGCCTTCGATCACCGGCTGGACGCCACCGGCGAGGACAATCTGCAGATGCATGTTGGCCAGTTGCCCGACCCGAACCTTGTCGATCAGGTTGACCGGCAATTGGGCTTCGACGACCAGCACATCCCCCTCCGGAACGACGTCCATGATGCGATCACCGGGCTTGATGACCCCGCCTATCGTGTGCGCTTCCAGTCCGACGACGTAGCCGTCGGCGGGTGCCTTGATGACGGTTCGCTTGAATTCGTCTTCAAGCGCCTTCAATTGATCACTACGCGTACCGACATCCTTCTGGACTTCGGATATCTGGGTCTCCACTTCCTTGCGAAATTCCTCCTTGCGCTGCAGCTTGCGCAGCTTGGTCTCGTTGATGGAAGCCTGGGCACGTGCGATCTGCGCCAGATCACCGCCGCGAGTCCCCGAGAGATCGGCCAGCACACGCTCGAGTTCGTACAGCTTGTTGCGGGGCACAAAGCCTTCATCGACCAAACCGCGAATCGAACCCAGTTCCTTTTCGATCAGCTCGATCTGGGTCTTCTTGCCCGCTTGAACCGACTGGAGGCCGGTAATCTGGTTGTTGAACCCGGCAATGGTTTCATCCCAGGCACCCAGCTCGCTGGCAAGCGCGCTACGGCGAGCGGCAAACAGGCGGCTCTGGGACCGCATGGCCTCTTTTTTCTGGGTAGGAAATTAAGTAGTTTCTTGATCATTCTTGTTCTCATCCATCGAGGCATCAAGCCGGCATCGCCGCGTGGGCGGCGGCTGGCGGATTGGGTTTGGTCGCGGCCTGCGCGCGCTGCTGAATGGCGAGTAGCACCTGATCACGTGGACCGTACAGTTGTAGCGCGCCGTCCACAAGCAGCAGCAATTTATCGACCACGCTGATGATGCTGGTGCGGTGCGTAATCAAAATGACCGTAGTCCCGCGCCGCTTGAGTTCTTGAATGGCATGAACCAAGGCAGCCTCGCCGACGTCGTCGAGGTTGGAATTTGGCTCGTCGAGCACGACAAAAGAGGGATTCCCGTAAATAGCGCGGGCGAAAGCGATGCGCTGGCGTTGGCCACCGGAAAGGGCGCTGCCGCTGTCACCGATCTGCGTATCGTAGCCGTTGGGGAAGCGCAGAATCATGTCGTGCACACCGGCCAGTTTGGCGGCCTCGACAACCTGGTCGGCGTCGACGTTACCAAAGCGGGCAATATTTTCCGCAATGGTGCCTTCGAAGAGTTCTATATCCTGGGGCAGATAGCCAACCGACGGACCGAGAAGATTTTTGTCCCAGGTGTAGACATCGGCGCCATCGAGGCGCACCTTGCCGCCAAGCGTCGGCCAGACTCCTACCAGCAGGCGGGCGAGCGTCGATTTGCCGGAGGCTGAAGGGCCAATCACGCCAACGATCTCACCCGGCGCGACATTGAAACCCACCTGCTTCAGGATCAATGCTTGGCTCCCTGGAGCTGCGGCCATCACTTCCTCAAGCAACAGGCGACCAGCAGGCGCCGGCAATTCCATTCCAGATGGGCGCTCCGGGTGCTCTTGAAGCAACTCTTCCAGCCGATGATAGGCGGTTCGCGCGCCGAGCAGTTGCTTCCAGACACCAATCGCCATCTCGACCGGCTGGAGGGCCTTGCCGAGCAGTATGGAAGCGGCGATCATGCCCCCCGGCGTCAGTTGGCCCTCGATAACGAGCAACGCCCCGCCACCGAGCACCAGCGATTGGACGGCGATGCGGACTGATTTGGTCGCCGCGGAAATGCTTGCAGCCTTGTCGCTGGCCTCGTTCTGCAACGACAAAAAACGCATCTGCTTCTGCAACCAGCGGTGCCTGAGGTTATCGAGCATGCCCATGGCCTCGATGACTTCGGCATTGCGCAGATTGTTGGTCGCATAATTATTGGCGCTAGCCGCGATTTGGGTGGCTTCGGCCAGCGGCTTGCGGGTGGACAGCTCGGTGGCCCACGCCAACGAAAATAGGATTAGCGCGGCAAATAGTGCAAACACTCCAAGCCACGGATCAAAAAAGAAAATCACGGCCAGGTAGATAGGCGCCCACGGCGCATCGAAGAAGGCAAACAAGCCATTGCCGGTCAGGAACTGGCGCACATTGGTCAGATCACCCAAGGCCTGCCCGGCATTGCCGCCGGCACGCTTGAGATTTTTCTCGAAAGAGGCAACAAACACCCGGCTATTCAGCTTCATATCGAGTTGAGCCCCGATTCGAATCAAGAGCTTGGAGCGAGCCAGTTCAAGCATGCCAAGCATCAGATAAAAGCCAAGCATGATTACGGTCAACATGATCAGGGTCGTCACATTCCGGCTCTGCAGGACGCGATCATAGACCTGCAGCATGTAAATTGACGGTACAAGGCCAATCACATTGATGAACATGCTGAACAAACCTGCTGTATAAAAAGCCTTTCTGAACGAGAACAGGATTTCAGCCAGTTCGGTTCGCGGCATCATGGTTTTTTTCATGTTTTAAGCACCAAAAAAATCTTTAGGCAGCCAAAATGCTTGGCTCGAGAATCATCAGGTATTCAGG
>JAGTRV010000064.1 GCA_018262245.1 Pseudomonadota bacterium
AGGATAGCCAAGCGTGCGTTTTGCATCGCCATTTCGACCCAGGCCTTGTGGGTGGCGCCCCGCCCTTCCTGCACGGGCACTGGGCGGCCAGCCAATTCGGCAAGCGCCACTTCGGTTTCACCCGCCTCGTCTTCAGAAGGCAAAGGATATGAAAGGATCCGTGCTGGTGCTGGATGGGCAGCGTAATGTTGACGAATGAAGGCGGCACATGCATCCGATGGTTCGGAGTCACCTGCATTGGTAGGGAAAAATGGTCGATCGCCGAGGTGCCTACCACCGCGGACCATGGCCAGATTGACGCACAGCTGCCCCGCCTCCTTGATTGCGACCAGGACGTCGACATCCTCGCCTTTGCTGCTGGAGACAAACTGCTTTTCTTGAACCTGATGCAAAGACTGAATCTGGTCACGAAACACGGCAGCCTGCTCAAAGGCCAATTTGGCAGAAGCCTCTTCCATCGATTTGGTTAGGCGGCGGGTTACTTCCTGCTGCTTGCCAAGGAGAAACATTGCCGCCAACTGGATGTCAGCCGCGTAGTCGTCCGCCGAAATGAAGCCCACGCAGGGGCCGCTGCAGCGCTTGATCTGGTAGAGAAGACAAGGGCGCGAGCGATTGGAAAAAACAGTGTCTTCGCACGTGCGCAGACGGAACATTTTTTGCAGTAAATGAATGCTGTCACGTACTGCCCAGGAGGATGGATAGGGACCGAAATAATCAGCCTTACGGTCCGGATTGCCGCGAAAGAAACCCAGTCGAGGAAACTTTCCCTTGCTCAGGACGATATACGGATAGGATTTGTCATCCCGAAACAGGATGTTGTAGCGCGGCGCCAGCGACTTGATCAGGTTATTTTCAAGTAGCAGCGCTTCGGCTTCGGTACGGGTTGCCGTGGTCTCAATCGAAGCGATCTGACTGACCATGTGCGCAATACGCGGACTGGAGAGGTTCTCCCGAAAGTAGGAGGCAACCCGTTTCTTCAGATTCTTGGCTTTGCCGACGTAAAGCACGTTTCCGCCTATATCCAGCATGCGGTAGACGCCGGGTAATTCAGTCAGCGTGGCCAGAAAGGCCTTGGCATCAAAACTCATGACTTAGGCGAGATGTGCCTTGACCCCTGCAAAGACCGCTTCAAAGCTCTCCCGTGTCAGTCGTCCGGTACGCCAGTTGTAGCCGCTGCAATGGTAGCTGGTGACCAGTGTTCGCCCATCCGGCAGCTTGTGGGTGACATGGTGGCCAAATGGCAAGTCTTTTGCCTTGAGTCCGTACGTCCAGAGTAATGCCTGATGGGCAATGGCCCCCAGGACAACGATGATCTTCAACTTCGGCATGGCTGCCAGTTCGGCCTTCAGGTGGGCATTGCACTGGCGAATTTCCGCCGTCGTTGGCTTGTTGGCCGGCGGCAGGCAGCGCACGGCGTTAGTGATGCGGCAATTAGTAAGTTGCATCGTCGGATTGGCCCAGCTGTCAGAGCCAAGCGGTTCCGGGCTACTGGCAAATCCGAAGCGGTGCAGTGCCGGGTAGAGCAACTCGCCGGCGACGTCGCCAGTAAATGGACGACCGGTTCGATTGGCTCCTTTTTCACCCGGGCCGAGGCCGACGACGAGCAATTCAGCATCCAGAGAGCCGAAGGCGGGAACCGGCAAGGCATGCCAGTCTGGGTCGCGTTGACGAATGGTGGCTAGGTGTTCAGCCAGTCGTGAACAGGCGGTGCAGTTGGTGGGATCTTGAAATCTTGACATGGCGGGGATGTTAGCATGGCGGCCATGCAGCTTCATTGGGACATCTTTTGCCGGGTTATCGACAACTACGGCGACATCGGCATTTGCTGGCGGCTGGCCAGGCAATTGGCGGTCGAACATGGCCGTCGAGTCAGATTGTGGGTGGATGATCCAGCCAGCTTGCAGCCGCTGTGCCCTGCCGTCGATCCTGCAATTGATGGATATTCGTGCAACGGTGTCGAAATCCGTCACTGGAGAGAAAACTCCTTGTTTGACCGGCCTGCCGAAGTTGTTATCGAAGCCTTTGCCTGTGATTTACCGAATGCCTATCTTGCCTCGATGGCCAGCGCCGATCCAAAGCCCTGCTGGATCAACCTGGAATACCTGACTGCCGAATCGTGGGCTAATGGCTGTCACGGCATGGCCTCGCCCCACCCCTCTTTACCCTTGGTCAAGTATTTCTTTTTCCCGGGTTTTTCAGGGGCAGGAGGCGGCTTGCTGCGGGAAAAGAATCTGCTTGATGAACGTGATCGCAGCCTTCTTCAAACCGGAGGCAGCAGCGAGTTCGAAATCAGTCTGTTCTGCTATGACACGGCACCGATCGGAGGATTGATCGATGCGCTGGCAAAAATGTCCAAGCCTGTAACCTGCCATGTGCCACCGGGGAAACCCCTGGCAGCGGTCAGCAATTACCTTGGCGGAGCCGGGCCATGGCAGTGCGGAAATGCCTTGATCCGCCCTATCCCCTTCATGCCAATGGACGATTACGATCGCCTTTTGTGGCGATGTGATGTCAATTTTGTCCGCGGCGAGGATTCGTTCGTTCGTGCCCAGTGGGCCGGAAAACCATTCGTCTGGCAGATTTATTTTCAGGATGAAGATGCCCATCTGATCAAACTAGAGGCATTCCTTGAGCGCTATTGTGCCGGCATGAACAAGAATCTGGCGGCCATGGTCCGCGAGATGTTCCTGGCGTGGAACACCGGAAGCAATGTCGAGTCAGCGTGGCTGAATTTCATGGCTAACTACGCGGATATTGCCCGATACAGCAGGCACTGGGCCGAAACTCAAGCCTCTCAGCCCGACTTGGCGTCGGCTCTCGTCAAATTCTGTGCTGCCAAGGTATAATTTAACGTTATCCTTTTCCGATCTTAGAGAATCCCGTATGAAAACCGCAATGGAACTCCGCTCCGGCAACGTCATCATGGTTGGTGCCGACCCGCTCGTCGTTCAGAAGAGTGAGTACAACAAGTCCGGCCGCAACGCTGCCGTGGTCAAAATGAAGCTCAAGAACCTGTTGACCGGCGCCGCTTCCGAAGCCGTTTACAAGGCAGATGACAAGTTCGAAGTAGTTGTGCTCGACAAGAAGGAAGTGACCTACTCCTACTTTGCCGACCCGATGTACGTTTTCATGGATGCCGACTACGAGCAGTTCGAAGTCGAAGCCGAAAACATGACCGACGCACTGAAGTATCTGGAAGATGGCCTGGCTTGCGAAGTTGTTTTTTACAACGGCAAGGCAATTTCCGTCGAACTGCCGAACAGCGTGGTTCGTGAAGTCGTTTACACCGAACCGGCTGTCAAGGGCGACACTTCCGGCAAGGTCATGAAGCCGGCCAAGCTGGCAACGGGCTTCGAACTGCCAGTTCCGGCCTTCGTCTCTATCGGCGACAAGATCGAAATCGACACCCGCACCGACGAATACAAGAACCGCGTCAAGTAATCAACGGTTTTTCAGCAGAGCAAGATTCGGGCAGCTTCGGCTGCCCGAATGCATTTCAGGCCATCAATTCGGTGATGGTCTTTTGGGCCGCCTGATAAGTTGGGTCTGCCTGAAGCACTTGCCAAGGCACTGCGGGCTTCTTGGGAATCAGCGCCTCGACCCGTTTGCCGCGCCGCAAATCGATTTCCGGCTTCCAGTTTTCCAGCACATCGCCGACGACATCAGGGGCATTGCAAACGAGCAGCATGTCGCAGCCGGCCGCGTAAGCTGTCTCGACCCGAGACAGCATGCCACCGACCACACCGGCGCCGGCCATCGATAGATCGTCGGTGAATACCACCCCGTCAAACTTAATGTCATTTCTCAAATAACTTATCCATTTATTTGAAAATACAGCCGTATTGCAGTCCATGCAGTTGTAAATCACATGGGCAGCCATCACACCATCGAGTTGCAGACTCCGGTAGGGAGCGATGTCTTCCTGCATCGCTTCGAAAGCCCGATCATCGACTGGCAGTTCGACATGCGAATCGGGGATGACATATCCGTGCCCCGGATAATGCTTGCCACAACTGCCCATGCCTGCCTGGCGCAGACCTTCACCTAGCGCAGCGGCGAGCGCGATTACCGCGTCCGGTTGGCGGTGGAAAGCACGATCGCCGATGACGCGTGAGGGGCCATAATCGAGATCAAGCACCGGCGTAAAGGAATAATCGACGCCACGGGCGCGAAGTTCGGCGGCCAGCACGTAGCCAGTCTGGCGGGTGGCGACAAGTGCCGCCTGCGGATCCCTATCCCAAAGTTTCCCCAACGTGGCCATGGGTGGCAGACGGGTAAAACCGTCGCGAAAACGCTGAACCCTGCCCCCCTCGTGATCAACGGCAATCAGCAGCGATGGCGAGCGCAAGGCATGGATTGCCGAACAGAGTTCTAGCAATTGATCCTGGTTGGCATAGTTTCGAGAGAACAGGATGGTCCCACCAACCAATGGATGGCAAAGGCGTTCGCGGTCAAGATCTGTCAGTTCGGTGCCGGTAATGTCGATCATCAGCGGGCCGAGCGGTAAATGCATCATGCATGCTCCAGAATCACGTAGGCGACGGCGTATTCGGCTTCGTCGCTGATCGAAAGATGGGCTTTAAGGTTTTTGTTTTTGAGCACTTCGGCGAGTTGACCGTAGCATTCGAGTATTGGCTTGCCCAAATCGTCGTGGGTGACAGCAATGGCTGGCAAAGTTGCCGGCGGGCGTACGCCAGTGCCGAGTGCCTTGCTGAAAGCTTCCTTGGCGGCAAAACGCTTGGCGAGAAAGCGACCTTTGTCAGCAGCTTTGGAAAAATCAGCAATTTCCTGTGGAGCCAGCAGCTTGTCGAGCACCCTGTCGCCATGTCGCTCCCACATGCCACGCAAGCGGGCAACGGCAACGATATCCGTGCCGATGCCGTAGATCATTCGCCGCGTTCCGCTGCTTCGCGCATCAGAACCTTCATTTCGCGCACCGCTTCGCGCAGTCCAACGAAGACGGCGCGACTGACAATGGCGTGACCAATATGCAATTCGCGAATGCCGGCCAGCCTGGCAAGCGGTTGCACATTGTAGTAGTTCAGGGCGTGGCCGGCATTGAAGCGCATGCCAAGGTGGCGAATGGTCTGTCCGGCTTTGCGAATCTTGGCGATCTCAGCTAGCACGGCTGGCGCCTCAGCATCACGGCCTTTATCGTAAAAGGCATGCGCATACGGACCGGTGTGAATTTCACAGACACTGGCACCAATTCGTGCTGCTGCTTCAATCTGCTCCGGCTCGGCATCAATGAAGACGCTGGTGACAATACCGGCGTCAGCAAGACGGGAAATCACCCCCTTCAACCGAGCTTCCTGGGCCAGGATGTCGAGGCCGCCTTCAGTCGTCACCTCATGGCGACCTTCCGGTACCAGCATGGCCATTTCCGGCTTCAGGCCACAAGCAATGCCGACCATCTCGTCGGTCGCCGCCATTTCAAGATTAAGTTTAATCTGCGTGGTTTCGCGCAGGCGCCGTACATCGGCATCCTGAATGTGGCGCCGGTCCTCGCGTAAATGAACCGTGATTCCGTCGGCTCCCCCCAGATGAGCTTCAACCGCTCCCCAGACCGGATCTGGTTCGTAGGTCCGACGGGCCTGACGGATGGTCGCGATGTGATCAATGTTGACGCCTAGTTCAATCATAGCTCCTGCAACTCCTTGAATATTTTACGTGTTTCGAGTTCTTTATCTGCCAGATAATAGGCCATCAACATGCGCATCAGGGCCTTGGCCTCATGGCGGGTACGCGGATCGGAAAAATCCTCAGCATCAAGATCGAGCAAGGTCTTGCCTCGAACGACCTGCGTAGCCCCTTCCCCGTGATCAAGTCGTACCGGCCCTTGTTCCATGCGGTAGGTGTAAAACGTATCAGGTTCGATTAAATTGGCATCGCTATCGTGGCTCAGCGTCAAGCCATAGCCCAGTTCCTGAAGCAGCGCTTTTTCAAAGCAACGCAGATCTGCTTCGCGGACCTTGCCGCTTGGATCGGCAGCCAGAAGTGCCAGCATCTTGGCGTAGCTGGCAAACAACTGTTCATGGGCATCTTCGCGAGGCAGAAGGTGCATCAGCAGTTCATTTAGGTAGTAGCCGCAAAACAGGGCTTCACCGGCCAGTAAGGGCAGCCCACCTTGCCACTCTGCCTTCATCAGGGTGAGCACTTCGCCCTTGCCTGCCCATGCAATCTCTAGTGGCTGAAACGCCATTAACAGGCCGCGAATTGCGGAGCGTGGACGACGGGCGCCACGTGCCAACAGTGCCATGCGACCAAAATCGCGGGAAAACACTTCAACGATAAGACTGGTTTCCCGAAAAGGGTAGCTGTGCAGAACGTAAGCCGGCTGGCTGTCGACTTTGCTGCGCAGGTTCATTCGTAACCGAGACTCTTCAGCAGGCGCTCGTCATCGTTCCAGCCAGACTTCACCTTGACCCAGATTTCAAGATAAACCTTGCTGCCAAAAAGGCGCTCCATATCCTGACGGGCTTCGCTGGCAATGCGTTTCAGCGACTCCCCCCCTTTGCCAATCACAATGGCCTTATGCCCCTCTCGGTCGACAACGATGGCCGCGAAAATCCGGCGCAGGTCGCCTTCAACCTCGAATTTCTCAATTTCCACGGCGGTGGCATACGGAAGTTCGTCTCCAAGCAGGCGAAAAACCTTTTCACGGATGTATTCGGAGGCCAGGAAACGCTCACTTTTATCAGTCAATTCGTCTTCCGGGAACATCAATCCCTCATTGGGCAGATGTTTCCTTGCCTCAGCCAGCAATTCGTCAGTTTGCTTGCCTTTGGCGGCACTGATCGGCACCACCGCAGCGTAATCGTGATCGGCAGAAACTTCAGCGAGGAAGGGAAACAGGGAACTGCGATCCTTGATCTGGTCCGTTTTATTGACAACCAGAATAACCGGCCTGTCCTTGGGCAGGAGCCTGACTACTGCCTTGTCCTTGGCGTCATAGCGCCCAGCCTCGATCAGAAACAACACGACGTCAACATCGTTCAGTGTCTGGGTGACGCCTCGATTCATCGCTCGATTCAGCGCGTTGGAAAATTTTGTCTGGAAACCGGGTGTATCGACGAAAACGAACTGGGCGTCGTCGTTGGTCAGAATGCCAGTGATCCGGTGCCTGGTAGTCTGTGCCTTGCGCGAGACAATGCTGATCTTTTCACCAACCAGCCGGTTGAGCAGGGTCGACTTGCCGACATTGGGGCGGCCAACGATGGCGATATAACCGGAACGGATTTTTTTCATGCGAGGAGTTCTTTCAAGGCCTTCTCGGCCGCAACCTGTTCGGCGATACGTCGGCTGGAACCATGGCCAACAGTGCGCAAAGCGGGACTTTCGATTTCACAGGCGATTTCGAAACGCTGTTCGTGAGCAGCCCCTGTCGCCTCCAAGAGATGATATCGGGGTAGCGCCTTCTTGCGCCCCTGTAGCCATTCCTGAAGACGCGTCTTCGCATCCTTCTGGAATTGCCCGGGCTTCAAATCATCAAGAAGCGGTGCAAATAGCTTTTCGATGACGGCCCGAGAAGCTTCAAATCCGGCATCAAGGTAGATTGCGCCAAACAAGGCTTCCAACGCATCCGCCAGAATAGAAGGGCGCTGAGCACCACCGCTTTTTAACTCGCCTTCGCCAAGACGCAGGAATGCACCGATATTCAACTCCAAAGCCAGGTGGTGCAGGGTTTCCTGTCGAACCAGATTAGCCCGCAATCTGGACAGATCACCTTCGGGCAAGTCAGGAAAGCGATGATACAAAGACGCCGCAATGACGAAATCCAAAACGCCATCCCCAAGGAATTCCAGACGCTCATTATTCGGAGTGCCAAAACTCCGATGGGTCAAAGCTGTACGAAACAGCGCTTGATCCGAAAAACAGTAGTTGAGCTTGTTGGCGACAGACTGCGCAGTCATTCCTTATTACCCAGCGGTCGACCCTTTGTAGTCAATCAGCAGGCTGACATTCCAGAATAAAGGAATACGCTTTTCATAAGCAAATTCGATAACGATCCGGCCCCCATCCTTAGAAACGTCGAGTTGGCTCGAGGGAAAGTCCAGCATATCTATTTCGGCAAACTTATCGAAAGATCGACGAACGTCGGTAACAGTTGAGTCCGGCCCAGCTTTGCTTACAGCCCCCTTGGCATCCTTCAGAATCTTGGTGTACTCAATGTAAGTCGGTAGCACTTTCATACCAAGGACCGCGACCAGAACGAGCACAACACTCCAGAACAAAAGCCCGGAGAGTGCAACGCCACGTTGATTTTTCATCTGTTTTCCCCTTAGCGGAATGAGCCAATCCGGCTGAAATCACTGAAATTCAACCAGATAAAAAATGCCTTGCCGACAATATTTTCCTCGGGAACAAAACCCCAGGCACGGCTATCTCGGCTGTTGTCCCGATTGTCCCCCATCATAAAATAGTGACCGGGAGGCACTTTGCAAATCACACCCGTCGCATTGTAAGTACAATTTTCTCGATGCGAAAACCTTGCGGCATCTGCAACGAAGGCCGGGGCATCGGTATCGTTCAGCGCCCGATGCTCTACCTCACCCAGTTTTTCCAGAAACTGTTCGGAGTAATACAGACGTTCCGGATGTAGGTAGTCGCCAATTTTCTGTGTTGCGACAGACTGTCCATTGATGGTCAGCTTTTTGTTCTGGTAAGCCACGGTATCCCCGGGCAAACCCACAACTCGCTTGATGTAGTCTAGCGATGGATCCTCGGGGTAACGGAAGACCATTACATCACCACGCTGTGGCGAGTTGATGTTGATCACTTTCTTGTTGATCACCGGCAAGCGGATTCCGTAGGTAAACTTGTTGACGAGAATGAAATCCCCCACCAGCAGCGTCGGGATCATCGAGCCTGACGGAATCTTGAAAGGTTCAAACAGGAAGGAACGCAATACAAAGACAATCAGGATGACGGGGAAGAAGCTGGCGCCCCACTCGACCCACAAAGGCTCTCTGGCATCCTTTGCACGTAATTTCCGGAATTTCAGGACGTCGACCGCATATAGAATACCGGTCAAAACCAACAGTACAAAAAGAATCAGGGCAAAGTTCATTGCAACTCTCAGTTATCGACGCGCAGCACCGCCAGAAAGGCTTCCTGCGGGATTTCAACGCTACCAACTTGCTTCATGCGTTTCTTGCCGGCCTTTTGCTTTTCCAGTAGTTTTTTCTTGCGCGAGATGTCGCCGCCGTAACATTTGGCCAGCACGTCTTTTCGCATTGCCTTGACGTTCTCACGCGAGATGATGTGCGAACCGATGGCCGCCTGAATCGCCACATCGTACATCTGACGCGGAATCAGTTCGCGCATCTTGGAAGCCAGTTCGCGGCCGCGATATTGCGCATTGGCCCGGTGCACAATAAGTGACAAGGCATCAACCTTTTCACTGTTGATCAGGATGTCCAACTTAACGACATCCGCAGCACGATATTCCTTGAAATCGTAGTCAAGCGAGGCATAACCTTTCGAGCAGGATTTCAGCTTGTCAAAGAAATCCATGACCACTTCGGCCATCGGCATTTCATAGACCAGCTTTACCTGGCGGCCGTGGTAATGCATGTCGACCTGATTGCCACGCTTCTGATTACACAAGGTGATGACGTTGCCCAGATAATCTTGTGGAACGAAGATGGTGGCGGTAATAATCGGCTCACGCACCTCTTCCATTTTGGTGACGTCTGGCAATTTGGCCGGGTTTTCCACCTCGATAATCGATCCATCACGCATAACCACCTGATACACAACGGTAGGCGCTGTGGTGATCAAATCCTGATCAAACTCGCGCTCCAGGCGCTCCTGTACGATTTCCATGTGCAGCAATCCGAGGAAGCCACAACGGAAGCCAAAACCAAGCGCCTGGGAAACTTCGGGTTCGTATTGCAGCGAGGCATCGTTCAGTTTGAGTTTTTCCAGCGACTCACGCAGTGAATCGTACTGATTGGACTCTACCGGATACAAGCCGGCAAAAACCTGCGGCTTGATTTCCTTGAAGCCTGGCAAAGCTTCACTCGCCTTGCGGTCTATCGTGGTGATCGTATCGCCAACTTTGGCTGCTTTCAGTTCCTTGATGCCGGAAATAACGAAGCCGACCTCACCAGCGCGCAGCATGTCGCGCTTCTCGGATTTTGGTGCAAACACACCAACCTGCTCACATAGCTGCTCTGCTTCAGTCGCCATGAAAAGCAATTTATCTTTGGGCTTGATGACCCCGTCAACGACACGAACCAACATAACGACGCCGACATAGTTGTCGAACCACGAGTCAATGATCAACGCCTTGAGCGGCGCGTCCGGATTTCCCTTGGGCGGGGGAATGCGGGCGACTACAGCCTCCAGGATATCCTCAACGCCGAGGCCGGTCTTGGCAGAAGCCAGCACAGCTTCGGAGGCGTCAATCCCGATCACATCCTCAATTTCCTGGCGAGCATTTTCCGGGTCGGCCGACGGCAGGTCGATCTTGTTTAGAACCGGCACCACCTCGACATCCAGTTCAAGCGCTGTGTAGCAATTAGCCACTGTCTGCGCTTCGACGCCTTGTGAAGCATCCACGACCAGCAAGGCACCTTCGCAAGCTGATAACGAACGGGATACCTCGTAGGAAAAGTCGACGTGTCCCGGCGTATCGATCAGGTTCAGGTTGTAAACCTTACCATCACGCGCCTTGTAGCTCAGGGCCGCAGTTTGAGCCTTGATCGTGATGCCGCGTTCGCGTTCGATATCCATCGAATCGAGCACTTGTGCTTCCATCTCGCGATCAGACAAACCGCCGCAAAGGTGGATGATGCGATCGGCCAGCGTCGATTTGCCGTGGTCAATGTGCGCGATGATAGAAAAGTTTCTAATATGATCCATTGGTGCCAGTAAAAAAGGGCGCTGTCCGGCGCCCTTCCCTTTTCAGAAGACCCTGAATTTTAGCGGATTTCAGCCAAATATTCACGAATTTTGGCCTCATCCAGAAAGTAATGGCATAACTCTGTCTCGCCATGCAATAGCACCGGTACCAGCTCATCGTATTTGGCCTCCAAGGCTGGATCTGCGTCAACATCAAATACAGCCACTGAGGCGCCAAACTCTTTAGCAAGCGGTGCTAGTGCCAACTCCATATCGTGACAGAGGTGACAGTAGCCGCGACTCATCAGGGTTAATTCAACCACCGTTCAAGCCTTTTACGGTGATGAAAGTCTGCATGTCGCCACGACGAACAAGCAGGGTCACGTTACTACCTTTCTCAAACTGGGCCAGTAGCTTATTGAACTGGTCCACCGTTTTGACCTCAGTGGTAGCACCTTTCGCAATCACTGCAATCACAATGTCACCAGCACGCAGATCGGTACGAGCCCCCTGTCCACGAACATCTTCGATTAGCAGGCCGGAATTCATTTTCAGCTCGCGTTTTTGATCAGGAGTCAGTTCGCTGACAACCAAACCGAGGCGATTGGCCGTCTGTTCAGAGGGTTTCCCGCGTGGCACCTTTGTATTTGCCTGCTTTTCATCAGGAACCTCACCTATCGTGACACTGATATCACGTGTCGCCCCCTTGCGCCAAACCTGAACTACAGAGCGGCCACCCGGCCTGGTTGCACCCACCATGCGTGGCAAGTCAGCCGAATTGTTGATCGTCTTGCCATCAAATTTCAGGATTACGTCGCCAGCCTCTATGCCGGCTCGTTCAGCTGGCCCGCCCTTTTCCACAGAGTTCACCACTGCGCCAATCGGTTTGGTCAAGCCCAGCGAATCGGCGAGTTCCTTGCTAACCTCCTGAATCACCACCCCCAGGCGACCACGACTAACCTTGCCGGAAGCGCGCAACTGGTTCTGGATGTCCATCGCCACATCGATAGGAATGGCGAAGGAAACCCCCATGTAGCCACCACTACGGCTGTAAATCTGCGAATTGATACCAACCACTTCGCCACGCATATTGAACAGTGGGCCGCCGGAATTACCTGGATTAATCGCGACATCGGTCTGGATGAAAGGAACGTAGTTCTCCTGAGGCAGAGAGCGCCCCTTGGCGGAAACAATACCAGCGGTTACCGAGTTGTCGAACCCGAATGGCGAGCCAATGGCGACCACCCATTCCCCTACCTTGATTTGACCCGGATCACCCAGCTTGGCAGCAGGAAGTCCGGTAGCTTCAATCTTGATCAACGCAACATCGGTTCGTTTGTCTGCACCGATGATCTTGGCCTTGAATTCACGCTTGTCCGTCAGGCGCACCGTAACTTCATCGGCCCCATCAACGACGTGCGCGTTCGTCAGGATATAGCCATCACCGCTGATGATGAAGCCGGAACCGAGTGACTTGTTTTCGAAGTCACGCGGTACGGCGCCACCTGGGTTGCGTGGAATGAAGCGCTTGAAGAATTCGAAGGCAGGATCATTTTCGTCAAACGGGAACGGCATCATTTGTGCCTGCCCGCGGACGATCTGTGTCGTGCTGATATTGACGACTGCCGGCCCCTGCTTTTCAGCCAGTTCGGAGAAATCGGGTAACCCACGAGTCTGGGCAACAGACACGGAGCACAAGAACCAAAGGGAACACAGAGCCACAAAGCGTTTCATGGGAACAAATACCTCCGGATTCGATCAGGAACGGGAAATTATATGAGGGCGTTCAGTCGAGTTTCCAGCATTGGCTTGCGAGCGAAAACGAATGTACAAAAAAGACAGAATCAAGCCACTTGCCGCACCAAGCACGGCACCGCCGTCACCGGCAAGCGAAGCCCCGATGACAGCCCCACCGATGCAGCCGATCAGCGGAACCCCGTAAGCCAGATTAGCTGTATGGCGAACGCTACCGGCAGCAACTGCGATCGTCACGTGATCACCAATATCCGCGCCGATTGCGTTGTCTACCTGATAAGTTTTTGGCCCGGCACAAAACATCTGGGTTAGGTGCTGGCCGCCACAGCCGCCTTTTTCATGACACCGCCCACAGCCACCATGCTCTACTTCAACAAGGGCGCTTGCCCCCTCTCGAGCACGAACTACGGCCCGGATCGTTGTCTGTTCATCACTCATGCTTACCAACGCTTGTCAGGTGACGTATCAAGTAACGGGCGTAACTTTGCAGCTACAGCCTCTCTGGCACGAAAAATACGTGACCGGACAGTTCCTATCGGACAATTCATAATTCCGGCGATTTCCTCATAGGACAACCCCTCCAGTTCGCGTAGTACGATTGCTGTACGGAGTTCCTCCGGCAAGGAATCCATTGCTGCATTCACTGTTTCACCAATCTGCTTGGACAGAAGAAGGCTTTCCGGAGTATTGATATCCCGTAACTGGCTGGCTTCTTCGAAAGTTTCAGCCTCCTCTGAGTCGAACTCAGTGCTGGTCGGCGCCCTTCGCCCCTGCGACACCAGATAGTTCTTCGCAGTATTGATGCCAATGCGATACAACCAAGTGTAAAAGGCACTCTCGCCACGGAAGGAAGGCAAGGCCCGATAAGCCTTGATAAAAGCCTCCTGCGACACATCCTCGACTTCCGCCGCATCACGGATGAAACGCGACAGCAAACGCCCCAGCTTACGCTGGTATTTGCTCACCAACTGGTCGAAGGCGCGCTGATCTCCGCCTTGCGCCCGTTCGACCAGCACCTGATCGATTTCGCGCTCACTCATGGCTCTCGTTTTCCCTGAGGGTAATGATTAGTATGTTTATTGGTCAGAGTATAGCGCAGCCATTTTGGTGGTGAAGATAGGTAGTTATCCTTAATTTGTGACTATCTGTAACGGGATGAATCGTTTTCTGCGTGCTATATTTCGTTCAAAACTATTCATATAGAGAACAGCCGTGCAGAAATTTGATGTCCTGATCATCGGTAGCGGGCTTGCTGGCCAGTCCGCCGCACTGAGACTCGCCCCTCATTGCCGAGTGGTACTTGTCAGCAAGCGTAGCCTTGAAGACTCTGCATCCGGCTGGGCTCAGGGAGGGATTGCTGCGGTACTGGACAGCCAGGATTCCATCGAAGCGCACATTCGGGATACGCTGATTGCCGGCGCTTGGTTGAACGACGAAAAAGCTACCCGCCATGTCGTTGAAAATGGGCGCCGAGTTATCGAGTGGTTGATTGAACAAGGCGTCCCTTTCACCAAAGACGACTCTGGCTACCATCTTACCCGCGAAGGAGGCCACAGTGCTCGCCGTGTTATCCACGTTGCTGACGCTACAGGTCTTGCCGTACAGGACACGTTAACCAAGAAAGTTCGCGCCAATCCCAACATTACCGTTCTGGAAGATCACATCGCGATCGACCTGATCACGGGAGAAAAGCTCGGTCAAAACGATAAGCGCTGCTATGGTGCCTACATTCTGAATAATCGTAATGGTGAAGTGATCACCATTGGCGCTCAGAACACCCTTATCGCCACAGGCGGTGCCGGCAAGGTTTATCTCTATACGACCAATCCCGATACTTCCACCGGTGATGGCATAGCCATGGCTTATCGTGCGGGTTGCCGGGTATCGAACATGGAATTTATCCAGTTTCACCCGACCTGTCTCTATCACCCCCAAGCCAAATCATTCCTGATATCTGAAGCGGTACGTGGCGAAGGCGGACTACTCCGCCTGCCGGACGGAACTCGCTTCATGCCCGAACACGATGACCGCGCAGAACTGGCACCGCGTGACATCGTCGCTCGTGCCATCGACTTTGAAATGAAGAAACGCGGCCTCGATTGTGTCTTCCTCGATATTTCACACAAGGACGAAGCGTTCATTCGCGGCCATTTCCCGAATATTTACGCTCGCTGCCTGGAACTGGGTATTGATATCACCCAGGAAGCGATTCCTGTCGTGCCTGCGGCCCACTACACCTGCGGCGGTATTGTCAGCGATCTTCACGGCCGCACCGATGTATCAGGACTGTACGTCGCCGGTGAAGCCTCCTGCACCGGACTGCACGGCGCCAATCGCCTGGCTTCCAACTCATTGCTTGAATGCTTAGTGTTTGCCGAAGCAGCGGTCAACGATATATTGAGCAAGAAAACCGAGAAAATCCCGGCATTGCCGCGCTGGGATGAAAGCCGGGTGACTGATGCTGATGAAGAGGTGGTCATATCCCACAACTGGGATGAGCTTCGTCGTTTCATGTGGGATTACGTTGGCATTGTCCGAACGACCAAACGACTGAAACGGGCAAAACATCGTATTGGTTTGTTGATGCGGGAAATTGACGAGTTTTACGCCAATTTCCGGGTTAGCCATGACCT
>JAGTRV010000065.1 GCA_018262245.1 Pseudomonadota bacterium
GGGCGATGCCGAAGCCTTCCAGCGAGATCACGCTTTCCACGCGCTCCGGACGGATGCCGGCGTACAGGCAGGCGAGGATGCCGCCCATGCTGTGGCCGACCAGCTTGACCTTGCCTTCGGGGGCGTAGCGGTCAAGGATGGCTTCGAGATCGCCGAGATGTTCGGCAAAGAAATAGGGGCGGTTCAGCCATTCCGAACTGCCGAAGCCGCGCCAGTCTGGGGCGATGATGTTCCAGTCTTTCTGCAGTTCATCGACGACGAACTGGAAGGAGGCCGAAACATCCATCCAGCCGTGGAGCAGGAACAGCGTTGGCGCCTTCGGATTGCCCCAGCGCCGGATGTGCAGGCGGATGTCGGGCAGGTCGAGGTATTCGGAGCGGGAAGGGAGCATGGCGAGTGATGTGCGGTGGCGACAAAGGGGCTGTCGTGAATTCTAGCCTGATGCCGGCCTGGCTGCGGATAGGAATCGGGTCGGCCGTGACTGGCCGACCCGATGGCGCGGTTTCGGTGCCGGGTTACATCCCGAGGTAGGCCGCCCGCACCTGTTCGTTACTGATCAACTCCTGGCCGGTGCCGGTCAGCGTGATGTTGCCGGTTTCCAGCACATAGCCGCGGTCGGCGATGGCCAGCGCGGCAAAGGCGTTCTGCTCGACCAGGAAGATGGTCATGCCCTGGGCCTTCAGCGCCTTGACGACGTTGAAGACTTCTTCGACCAGCAGCGGCGCGAGGCCCATCGACGGCTCGTCGAGCAGCAGCATCTTCGGGCGCCCCATCAGCGCCCGGCCGATGGCCAGCATCTGCTGCTGGCCGCCGGACAAGGTGCCGGCCGGCAGATGGCGCTTCTCCTTGAGGATGGGGAACATCGAATAGACCCGCTCGAGATCGCCCTCAACGTCGTTCTTGGGGCGCGTGTAGGCACCCAGGCGCAGGTTGTCCTCGATGGCCAGCGGGCCGAAGACCTGGCGGCCTTCAGGGCTCTGGCAGATGCCGCGGCGCATGCGCAGGTCAGAGCGCAGGCCGGAGATGTCCTCGCGGTTGAAGATGATGCGGCCGGCGCTCATCGGCTGCACGCCGGACAGGGTGCGCAGGAAGGTGGTCTTGCCCGCGCCGTTGGCGCCGACCAGGGCGACCAGTTCGCCCTGCCGCACTTCGAGGTCGATGCCCTTCAGCGCCTTGATCCGACCGTAGCAGCTTTCCATGCCCTCGATCTTGAGCAGCACGTCGCCAACCGGGGCGATCGGTTTTTGCAGCGCGCCGCCGCTATGGCCGCCGAGGCCGATCGATTCCGGCGCGAGGTTGACGATGCGGTGGAAGAGTTCGCGGAATTCGGCCCTCGCCTTACTACCGAACAGGGGGTCGTCGTTGTCGAGGAAAGCCTTGTCGATATCGGCCCAGTCGTCGGCGGTCAGCGCCTCGCGGGCGAGGGGCATGACATCCTTTTCCTCGCTGCGGACGTGGCTCTTGACGGCTTGTGCGTAGCTGCGCAAGGCCGCCGTGAAGGCGGCGTTGGCCTCGCCGCCGGCGGCGGTTGCCGCCAGCTTGGCACGCAGGTCGCGCAGGACTTCAGGGCCGTTGTGGTGCTCGGCCTGCAGGCGCTCGATGATCGCCGCGGCTTCTGGCGCACGGCGTAGCAGGGATGGGAACAGGTAGCTGTCTTCCTTGGCGTGGTGGGCGCGGTCCATGAACTGGTCGATGTAATCGAACAGCGAAGTGAAAAACGCCGTTTCGACGTGACCGCCGCTGTCGATCTCGTCGGCAACCATGTCGAGCGTGGTGGCGATGCGCCAGAGGTTCTGGTGCTCTTCGGTGATGATGCGTAGTGCTTCCATGTTCTTCCCCTGCTTAGGCGTGAGCGCCCAGATAAGCCGCGATAACGTCCGGATTCTTGCGGATTTCCTCTCCGGTGCCTTCGGCCAGCTTCTTGCCATAGTCGAGGACGAGGATGCGGTCGGACAGGTTCATGACCATCTTCATGTCGTGTTCAACGAGCACGACGGTGACGCCGGCGTCGGCGATCTTGCGGATCAGATGGTCGACTTCGATGGTTTCCTTGGGGTTCAGACCGGCGGCCGGTTCGTCGAGGAAGATCAGGCGCGGTTTCATGGCCAGGGCGCGGGCGATTTCCAGACGCTTCAGCGCGCCGTAGGACATCGCATCGGCGCGGGTTTCGACGTACTGCTCCAGGCCGACGAAAGCCATCAATTCGGCCGCTTCAGCACGCAGTTCGCGATCACGCTTTTTCAGGCCCGGAAAGCGCAGGGCGGCCTTGACCAGATTGCGGTCGAGGCGCAAGTGAGCACCGACCATCACGTTCTCGACGGCGCTCATGTTCATGCAGATCTGCAGGTTCTGGAAAGTCCGGGCGACGCCGCGGGTGGCCAGTTCGTTCGGCGACTTGCCGTGGATGGCTTCACCGTCCAGCCGGATCTCGCCGGTGGTCGGTTTGTAGACCCCGGTAATCAGGTTGAACAGCGTCGTCTTGCCGGCGCCGTTGGGGCCAATGACCGAATAGACGATGCCGGAATCGATGTTGAACGACACGTTCTGCACGGCCTTGACGCCGCCGAAGTGGATGGACAGGTCTTTGACTTCGAGCATGCTCATGATTTATTCCCCCTTGCCGAATTTGGCGGCCAGCGTCGGGACGAGGCCCTTGGGCAGGAAGATCATCGACAGCATCAGGATGGCGCCGAAGACCACGGTTTCCCAGCCTTCGAAGGTGGCCAGGGCCTGGGGCAGGGCAGTGAGCAGCACGGCGCCGACCAGCGAGCCGTAGACTGAGGCCATGCCACCGATGACGACCATGGTGACCAGTTCGATCGAGTGGAAGAAGTCGGCGAAGTTGGGGCTGACGAAACCGACGTAGTGGGCCGTGACGCTGCCCATCAGGCTGGCGAAGACGGCGGACAGCACGAAGATGGCGACCTTGTAGCGGACGACATCGACGCCGACCACCTGCGAAGCGACTTCCGAACCGTGCAGGGCGCGCAGGGCGCGGCCGAACGGCGAGTCGATCAGGTTTAGCGAGGCCCAGACCGACACCGACAGCAGCAGGGCGACGACCCAGTACCACTGCTTGTCGTTGCTCAGCTCGAAGCCGAACAGGCCCATCGCCGGCACCGGCATGCCGTCCGGCCCACCGGTCCATTGCGCTTCGTTACGCAGCGCAATGCTGATGATGATGCCGAGGCCGAGCGTGGCCATCGCCAGGTAGTTGCCCTTGAGCTTGAAGATCGGGCGGGCGACCACGGCGGCGAGAATGCCGGTGGCCACGGCACCGGCGCCCATGGCGAGCAGCGGATGCCAGCCGAAGTGCGTCGGCAGCACGGCCGAGGCGTAGGCGCCAATGCCGAGGAAGCCGGCGTGGCCAAGGCTGATCTGGCCGGCAAAGCCGATCAGCAGGTTGAGCCCGAGCACGATCACGGCATTGATCGCCATGCGCACCGCGAGATCAAGGTAGAAACTGTTGGGCATCACGAAAGGCAGCACCAGCAGGATGGCGATGACCACATAGAGGCCGTTATAGACACTTTTTTTCATGCTTACACCCGATCCGTCGATTTGCCGCCGAACAGGCCGCGCGGCATGAAGAAGAGAATGAACAGGATCAACACGAAGGGGATCGCATCCTTGTAGGCCGACGAAATGTAGCCGGCGCCCATCGCTTCGAGGATACCGACCAACAGGCCGCCGACCACAGCACCAAGGCCGTTGCCCAGGCCGCCGAGCACGGCAGCGACGAAGCCCTTGAGGCCGAGCATGATCCCGACGTCGTAGGAGGTCAGCGTGATCGGCGTGATCAGGATGCCGCCCAGCGCGCCAAGCGCCGCCGACATGGCGAAGCTCATGAACAGCACCCAGCCGGTGTTGATGCCGACCAGCTCGGCGGCCAGCCGGTTGTAGGAGGTGGCGAGCATGGCCTTGCCCTGCAGCGTGCGGTTGAAGTAGTACCAGAGCACGACGACGACCAGCGCGGTGATGCCGAGTACCCAGAGGCTTTGCGGCATCAGCGTGGCGCCGAGGATGTCGATCGGCGTTTCGCCGGAGAAGGCCGGCAGGCTGTGCGTGTTCTTGCCGAAGATGACGGCGGTCAGGCCGCGGATGACCAGCGAAGCGCCGATGGTGATGATGATCAGGGTCACTGTTTCGGCGCCCTTGACTGGCTCGATGGCCAGCTTCTCGATGATCACGCCGACGATGGCGGGAATCAGGATGGCCAGCACCAGCGCCACCGGCAAGGGCAGGCCGGCCTGGGTGAAGAACACGGCCAGCATGCCGCCGAGCATGATGAATTCGCCCTGGGCGAAGTTGATCACGTTGCTGGCGTTATAGATCAGCGTGAAACCGAGCGCGGCCAGCGCATAGGTGGCGCCGACCGTGATCCCGGAAAAGAGGAATTGCAGGAACTGGGCAAGCATCATGCCCTCCTTCTCTGTTGGTCTTGGGGGTTCATTTCGTCTCCTCGAGGGTCTGTTTTTGTGATTTAGAGCGGCAGCAGATGGTCGGCGTCGGCCACTACCGGTTGCTGCTGGGCGAAGAAGCCTTCGGTGTGGATCAGTTCATCCAATGCACCCTGGGCCTTGGCGGAAGCGACGCAGCTATCGACGAATTCCGGGCTGCCGGCGATGAAGAGGGTGTGCTTGGACAGGTCCTTGAACAGTTGCGGCAGCACGACGTCGACGCGGCCTTTCAGGAAACCGTCGGCTTCTTCGCGGGTCAGCGTCACCTTGTAGTCGAAATTGCGATGCTTGGTCCGCCACCAGGCCATCATGCCCTGGCTATAAACGTCTTCCTTGGTGCGGGCCGAGAACAGCATGGTCACCGGCTTCTTGAAACCACGGCGCAGGGCGGCTTCGGCCAGCGCCAGCACGGGGGCGAGGCCGGTGCCGGCGGCGATGCAGAGGACCGGGGTATCGACCGAGGGGTCGCCGATGAAGGTGCCGTAGGCGCCGGATACCTTGACGTTATCGCCGGCCTGCAGGGTGTCGTGGACCCAGCTGCTGGTCACGCCGCTGTCGGCACGGGCGACTTGCAGCACCAGTTCGCCATCCGGGCGGGGGGCGTTGGAAATGGAATAGGCGCGGGCCGGAATGTCGGCGCGCGGGTTGCCGAGCGTGACGTACTGGCCGGGCCAGTAGCGGATCGGCTGGCCGACCGGGCGCAGGCGCAGCTCGACGACGCGGGCGGCGATCTGCTTCTTGTCGGTGACCACGAACAGCGCGTCTTCGCGCGGCGGGAAGAGTTTGGGCTTCGCATCCTCGGTGCCCCATTCGATGGTCAGCTCCTCGGAAATCGGCTTGGCCATGCACATCAGGCCGAAGCCCTGCTTGCGCTCGTCCTGCGAGAGGGCCATGTCGAGCACCATGCCCTGGTCGAACTGGCCTTGCGTGACCTTGACCTTGCATTCGCCGCAGGCGCCGGCGCGGCAGTTGTTGGGCAGGGCATAGCCGGCCTTTTCGAGCGCCATCAGAACGGTATCGCCATAGGCGCAATCAACGGACTTGCCGGAGGGTTGCATGATGATACGAGCCATTTTGTCTTCCCCTAGTGGAATTGGTTTCTCTGTTGCGGCAAGGCCGGCGCCCTTGTGGGGGCGCCGGCCGGAGCAAATTACAGTCGCTGGTCTGGTTTAGAAGACCGGAATGATGTCTTCCATGTCGATCTCGGAGACTTCCTGGCCGGTGATGCCGACTTCCGGAATCGCCGGGAACGGGATGTTGTAGCGGTCGAGCACCCCCTTCAGGTTGATCATCGCGTTCTTCCAGTTTTCCAGCTTGGCCTCGTAGCTCGGGATGCCGAAACCGGCGCCGCGCGCCACTTCTTCACCCTCACGCTGGTTGGCGATGAAGTCTTCCGGCAGGTCCCAGAATTCCATCGGCGGTTCGAACAGCACGGCAGACAGGAACAGGTAGCCGGCGCGGATCTGCTTGGTGACGATGGCCTTGGTTTCTTCCTTGAGGCCCGGATAGTCGCGCTCCATGACGGCCATGCAGATTGCCATGTGACGCCCTTCGTCGCGGCCGATGTTCTTGAAACCTTCCTTGAACACAGCTTCGCGGGAGTTGTCGAACATCTGCTTGAAGATGGTGGCAGCTGCGATTTCGCCCATCAGGAAGGAACTGAACAGCACGGCGAGGTCGTACTTGGGTACGGCCTGCTTGTAGCCGGTCCAGTAGCGCGAGCCGTTGAAGTACAGCCACTTGACGTTCTTCTGCAGGCGGCGACCGAGATCGGTTTTCGGTTCGTAGGTAATCGGGTCCGGATGGCCGAGCATCTTGGTGATGGCCAGGCCACACATGATTTCGTGGTTCTGCTCGTCACGGGTCACCGAGAAGAAGCACTTGCGAACGGGGTCTTCCTCATGCACTTCGTAGGTCTTGATCAGCGCTTCGGCAAACACCGGGGGGGCGGATGCGTCGAACACCGACAGCAAGCTCCACCAGTAGGCGATCGATTCGCGCTCTTCCCAGGTGTAGCTGTCTACATCGAGGGTGTCCCACGGCAGCTTCTCCGGATCCCAGTTCTCGCGCAGCGAGGCTTCCCAGACTTCCTGCAGCTTCTTGGTCTTGGAGTTCCAGGACAGCGGGTAGATGTTGGGCTGCTGGATTTCCGGCGGGAACTCCATCTTGTCGGCAAAACGTTCCTTGTGGCTAGCCATGTCTTTGTCTCCTGTTCGTTACGAGTCATTTCATCGAGTGAGCGATCCATCCGGGTGCCCGGATGGCGTGGATGGATAATGATACGTATCTATGTGCAATGTCAACAAAATTTGTATCAGATTGATTCGAAATTGTTCGGGAACAAATTCTGCATTTCGGAATCATAGTCTTTGTTCGCTAATTTGCAAGCTATAAATAACGGTTTTTAAGCGTATTTTTTAATAAAGCGGAATTTCTTTCGCTAATCGGAATGTGTGGTTTTTGAGATATTAACGATACTTTTGTTTGACTTTCGAAAACATAATTCGTATCGTGTAACCAGATCGGGGCTGCTGTGTGCGCCTCTGCCCAAGAAAAGATGTCTTCAAGGAGATTTCAGATGTCCCACCCCCTGCTCGACAAGCACCGCGCCACGCTCGATGGCGCCCTTAATGCCATCGCCACCCGTGCCTATTGGTCGGCCTATAACGAGATGCCGAGTCCGAAGACTTACGGTGAAACCGCGGCTGAAGATGGCAAGAAGGCTTTCGAAGCCCATCTTGGCAAGCAGTTCGATCTGGGGCAGCCGGGGGCGACGGGTTGGGCCGGTGGCGAGCAATCGCCCTACGGTATCGATCTGAACGTTCAGTATCCGGTCTGCAACTACGAAACATTGATCGCCGCCGGCCAGCAGGCCATGGGCGGCTGGCAGAAGGTCGGGGCCGATGGCCGCACCGGCATCTGTCTCGAAATCCTGGCTCGCCTGAATCAACAGAGCTTCGAGCTGGCCCATGCGGTCATGATGACCACCGGCCAGGGCTGGATGATGGCTTTCCAGGCCGGCTCACCGCACGCCCAGGACCGTGGCCTCGAAGCGGTTGCCTATGCCTATCGCGAACAGAGCTTCGTGCCGGCCGAAACGACCTGGGACAAGCCGCAGGGCAAGAACCCGCCGCTGGTCATGAAGAAGCATTTCGAAATCGTCGGTCACGGTGTCGGCGTCGTCGTCGGCTGCGGCACCTTCCCGACCTGGAATACCTACCCCGGCCTGTTTGCCGCGCTGTCCACCGGCAATGCCGTGATCGTCAAGCCGCACAGCAATGCCATCCTGCCGGCCGCCATCACCGTGCGCACCATTCGCGCCGTGCTGGCCGAGAACGGCATCGACCCCAACCTGGTCACGCTGTGTGTGGCCGATCGTGCCGCCACGCAGAAGCTGGTCACCCACAAGGCCGTCAAGTCCATCGACTTCACCGGTGGCAATGTCTTCGGCCAGTGGCTGATCGACAACTGCCGTCAGGCCCGCGTCTATGCCGAACTGGCCGGCGTCAACAACATCGTGATCGACTCGACCGATGCCTACAAGCCGATGCTGCGCAACCTGGCTTTCACGCTGTCGCTGTATTCCGGCCAGATGTGCACCACCTCGCAGGCCATCTTCGTGCCGGCCGGCGGCATCGACACGGAAGACGGTCACAAGTCTTACGACGATGTCTGTGCCGATCTGGCCCGTGCCGTGTCCGGTTTCCTGTCCAAGCCGGAAGTCGCGCTGGCCGTGCTCGGTGCCATGCAATCGGCCGATACCATCAAGCGTATCGACATGGCCGATAGCGGCACGCTGGGCAAGGTGGTGCTGGCTTCCACCAAGCTGGACAACCCGGAATTCCCGAAAGCTGCCGTCCGTACCCCGGTCCTGCTCGCCTGCGATGCGGCCGACGAGCATGCCTATATGGAAGAGCGCTTCGGCCCGATCAGCTTCATCGTCAAGGTGGCTGATACCGCTGCCGCCATCGCGCTGTCCGAGCGCATTGTGTCTACCCACGGTGCGCTGACGGCCGGTATCTACTCGACCAAGCCGGAAGTGATCGGCGCGATGACCGCCGCCACGATGCGCGCCAAGGTTGCCCTGTCGATCAACCTGACCAGTGGCGTGTTCGTCAATCAGTCGGCCGCTTACTCCGATTACCACGGTACCGGTGGCAACCCGGCCGCCAACGCGTCCTACGCCGATGCCGCCTTTGTCGCCAACCGCTTCGTTGTTGTTCAGCGTCGTTATCACATCTGAGATCGCGCCATGAACTTTGAAAACATCACCTTCACCGTCGAAGCCGGCATTGCCCGCCTGACGCTGAATCGCCCGGACAAGCTGAACAGCTTCACCGGCGAAATGCATGCCGAACTGCGCACCGCCCTCGATCGCGTCCAGAGCGACCATTCCATCCGTGTGCTGGTGCTGACCGGTGCCGGTCGCGCCTTCTGCGCCGGCCAGGATCTGGCCGATCCGGACATGGCGAAAATCGATGGCAAGATGCCAGACATCGGCAACGTCGTCGACCGCAACTACAAGCCGCTGGTCATGCGCCTGCAAAACCTGCGCGTGCCAACCATTGCCGCGGTCAACGGCATTGCCGCCGGTGCCGGGGCTTCGGTCGCGCTGGCCTGTGACCTGGTGGTCGCCACCAAGTCAGCTTCCTTCCTGCAGGCCTTCTCCAAGATCGGGCTGATTCCGGATACCGGCGGTACCTGGTTCCTGCCGCAGCGTGTTGGCATGGCCCGTGCCATGGGCCTCGCCCTGCTCGCCGACAAGCTGCCGGCCGAGAAGGCCGCCGCCTGGGGGCTGATCTGGGAATGCGCCGAGGACGCCGATTTCGCCGCCCGCATCGATGCGCTGGCCAAGCAGTTGTCGGTGATGCCGACCAAGGCCCTGGTCCGCACCCGGCAGGCCATGCATGCCGCGCCGGGCCACACGCTGGAGCAGCAACTGTCCTTTGAAGGCAGCTTCATGCGCGAGCTGGGCTGGAGCCCGGACTACGCCGAGGGCGTCGCCGCCTTCATGGAAAAACGTGCGCCGAAATTCACCGGAGAGTGAACGCGTGACTAAGCAACCCCTACCCCAACAGGCGGTCATCGCCGTGGTCGGTACTGGCGCCATGGGCGCCGGCATCGCCCAGGTCGCCGCAGCGGCCGGCCATCCGGTCAAGCTGCTCGATAACCGGCCAGGCGCGGCTGACAAGGCTGTCGCCGGTATCCGTGCGCAGTTCGCCAAGCTGGCCGAAAAAGGCAAGCTGAGCGCCGAAGCCGCGCAAGCGGCTGGCGAACGCCTGATCGCTGTCGAGCAACTGGCCGATCTGGCCGATGCCGCGCTGGTCGTCGAGGCCATCGTCGAGAACCTCGACGCCAAGCAGAAACTGTATGCCGATCTCGAAGCCATCGTCGCTGCCGACTGCATTTTCGGCACCAACACTTCATCGATTTCGGTGACCGCCATTGGCGCTGCACTGAAGCATCCGGAGCGTCTGGCTGGTCTGCATTTCTTCAATCCGGCCCCGCTGATGGCGCTGGTCGAGATCGTTTCCGGCCTAGCGACCGATAAAGCGGTGGCTGACATGCTGTTTTCCACGGCCAATGCCTGGGGCAAGACGGCCGTGCATGCCAAGTCGACGCCCGGTTTCATCGTCAATCGCGTTGCCCGACCGTACTACGCCGAAGCGCTGCGCGTGGCGCAGGAAGGCGCAGCCGATTACGCCACGATCGATGCCTGCTGCCGTGAGGCTGGCGGCTTCCGCATGGGGCCGTTCGAGCTGATGGACATGATTGGCCACGACGTCAATTTTGCCGTGACCAACTCGGTGTGGCGTGCTTTCTACAACGACCAGCGCTTCCTGCCTTCGCTGATCCAGCAGGAACTGGTCGATGCCGGATTCTATGGCCGCAAGAGCGGACGCGGCTTCTACGACTACCGCGAAGGCGCCGTGAATCCCGAGCCGCAGACCGAGGCCGCGCAAACGCCGGCCGGTAAGATCACCGTTTTCGGTGAGTCCGATCTGGCTGAACTGCTGGTCGAGCGCCTGCAGCATTCCGGCTTCTCCTACAACCGGGCACCGGACAGCGATGGCCGCATCGCCGAAATCGGCTTCGCCAAGTTGTACGTGACCGACGGTCGCAGTGCCACCCAACGTGCCGCCGAAACCGGCGTCGCCAATACAGTGCTGATCGACCTCGCGCTCGATTACAGCAAGGCGACCCGCCTGGCCATCGCCGCCGCCGAGCAATGCGAACCGGCCGCCGTCGCTTCGGCCGTCGGCCTGCTCCAGGCCACCGGCTTCGCCGTCTCGCGCTTTCTCGACGTGCCGGGCCTGGTCGTCATGCGCACGGTGGCCATGCTGGCCAATGAAGCGGCCGATGCCGTCAATCAGGGCGTCTGCTCCGAAGCCGGGGCTGACCAAGCCATGCGCCTCGGCGTCAATTATCCGCAAGGCCCGCTGGCCTGGGCCGATCAGGTCGGTGTCGCTGCCATCCGCGACGTGCTGGCCAATCTTGGTGCCAGCTACGGCGAGGACCGTTATCGCATTTCGCCGCTGATCCAGCGCGCCGTTTTTGCCGGAAGGAATATCCATGACTGAACACAAACTGAGCCCGGCCGAGGCGCAAGCGCTGGCCGAGGCGACCGCCGATGCAATGTATTCGCGTGATCGTGCCGCCCAGGCGCTGGGCATCAAGATCGTCCGCGTCCAGCCGGGTGCCTCGCTGCTGACCATGAGCGTTCGTGGCGACATGGTCAACGGCCACCATATTTGCCATGGCGGCATGATTTTCAGCCTGGCCGATACCGCCTTCGCCTACGCCTGCAACGCCTACAACAAGACTACCGTCGCTTCGGCCTGCCATATCGACTTCCTGGCCCCGGCCAAGGAAGGTGAATTGCTGGAAGCCGAGGCCGTCGAGCAATCCGCCTCGGGACGTACCGGTGTCTATGACATCACCGTGCGCACCTCCGGCGGCAAGACCGTCGCCCTGTTCCGGGGCAAGAGCTATCGCATCAGCGGCGAAGTGATCGCCGGACTGCAACAGGCCGATCAGGCCTGACCCAACAACACAGAGGAGACACTCATGACCGTCAAGAAACCCCTGCCCGGTGACCTCGAACCGATTGAAACGGCCAGCCGCGAAGAAATTTCGGCGCTGCAACTCGATCGCCTGAAATGGTCGGTGCGCCACACCTACGACAACGTCGAGCCGTACCGCAAGAAATGCCTGGAAAAAGGCGTGCATCCGGACGACCTGAAGACGCTGGCCGACATTAGCAAGTTCCCGTTCATGACCAAGCTGGACTTGCGTGACAACTACCCGTTCGGCCTGTTCGCCGTGCCGCGCGACAAGGTTGCCCGCCTGCATGCCTCGAGCGGCACCACCGGCAAGTCGGTCGTTGTCGGCTACACCAAGAAGGACATCGAGAACTGGTCCGACCTGATCGCCCGCTCGCTGCGCGCGGCTGGTGTCCGTGCCGGTGACATGGTGCACAACGCTTACGGCTACGGCATGTTCACCGGCGGCCTCGGCGCCCACTACGGCATCGAGCGCCTTGGCTGTACCGCCGTGCCGATGTCCGGTGGCCAGACGGAAAAGCAGGTCCAGCAGATCATGGACTTCAAGCCGGATGCGATCATGGTCACGCCGTCCTACTCGCTGGTCATCGCCGAAGAGTTCGAGCGCCTGGGCATCAAGCCGGAAGATATTCCGCTGAAGGTCGGCATCTTCGGGGCCGAACCCTGGGGCGAGGGCATGCGCGCCGAAATCGAACGCAAGCTCGGCATCGACGCGATCGACATCTACGGCCTGACCGAAGTGATGGGCCCGGGCGTCGCCTGCGAATGCATCGAAACCAAGGATGGCCCGGTGATCTGGGAAGACCATTTCTACCCCGAAATCATTGATCCGGAAACCGGTGAAGTGTTGCCTGACGGCGAACTCGGCGAACTGGTCTTCACCTCGCTGACCAAGGAAGCCTTCCCGGTCATCCGCTACCGCACCCGCGACCTGACCCGCCTGCTGCCGCCGACTGCCCGTTCGTTCCGCCGCATCGGCAAGATCACCGGCCGCTCCGACGACATGCTGATCATCCGCGGTGTGAACGTCTTCCCGACCCAGATCGAGGAGCAGATCCTGCGCGACAAGCGCCTGGCCGGCACCTACCAGATCCTGGTTACCCGCGATGGCCACCTCGACAACGTCGAAGTCCGCTGCGAACTGCAGAGCGAGTTGTCCGGCAAGCTGTCGCCGAGCGAAATCCAGGCGATCAGCAAGGAATTGCAGCACCACATCAAGACCATCATCGGCATCTCGACGCGGATCACCGTCATGGAGCACGACTCCATTCCCCGCACGCTGACCGGTAAGGCCAAGCGCGTGCTCGACGAGCGCCCGAAGCAGAACTGAGGAAATGAACATGAATGAAGCCTTTATCTGCGACGCCATTCGCACCCCGATCGGCCGTTACGGCGGCGCCCTGGCCGGCGTGCGGGCCGACGATCTCGGCGCCATCCCGCTCAAGGCGCTGATGGAACGCAATCCACAGGTCGACTGGACCGCCGTCGAAGACATCATCTACGGCTGCGCCAATCAGGCCGGCGAAGACAACCGCAACGTCGCCCGCATGTCCGGCCTGCTGGCCGGCTTGCCGATCGAAGTGCCGGGCACGACGATCAACCGCCTGTGCGGCTCAGGCATGGACGCCATCGGCATGGCGGCCCGTTCGATCAAGTCCGGCGAAACCGAACTGATGATTGCCGGCGGCGTCGAGAGCATGTCGCGCGCCCCGTTCGTGATGGGCAAGGCGGAAAGCGCCTTCTCCCGCAGCGCTGCGATCTACGACACGACCATCGGCTGGCGCTTCCCCAATCCGGCGATGAAAAAACTGTACGACACCCATTCGATGCCGCAGACGGCCGACAACGTCTCCGCCGACTTCGCCATTGGCCGGGCCGATCAGGACGCTTTCGCCGTGCGCTCGCAGCAGCGCTGGGCAGCGGCCAACGCGGCTGGTCGCTTCAAGGACGAAATCGTGCCGGTCGTCATCCCGAAGAAAAAGGGGGATCCGGTGGTCGTCGATACCGACGAGCATCCGCGTCCGGAAACGACGCTGGACATGCTGGCCAAGCTGAAGGGCGTCAATGGTCCGGAACTCAGCGTCACCGCCGGCAATGCCTCCGGCGTCAATGACGGCGCCTGTGCGCTGCTGCTGGCTTCCGGCGCCGCCGCCAGCCAGTATGGTCTGCAGCCGCTGGCCCGCGTGGTCGGCATGGCCACCGCCGGCGTGCTGCCGCGCATCATGGGTTTCGGTCCGGCGCCGGCCGTGCGCAAGGTGATGGCCAAGACCGGCCTGACGCTGGCCCAGATGGACGTCATCGAACTCAACGAAGCCTTTGCCGCCCAGGGCCTGGCCGTGTTGCGCGACCTCGGGCTGGCTGACGATGCCGCCCACGTCAATCCCAACGGCGGTGCCATTGCCATGGGCCACCCGCTCGGCATGAGCGGCGCCCGTCTGGTGACTACGGCTGCCTATGAACTCAAACGCCGTGGCGGTCGCTACGCCCTGTGCACCATGTGTATTGGTGTCGGGCAAGGCATCGCGATGGTGATCGAGCGTGTCTGACCACATACCAACAGAGGAGACAAACCCATGAAGCACAGCATGAAGAAACTCGTTGTCGCAGCCGCACTGACCTTCGGTGCCTTTGGTGCCTTCGCCGCCGATCCGATCAAGATCGGCTCGGTGCTCTCCGTCACCGGTCCGGCTGCTTTCCTCGGCGACCCGGAACTGAAGACGCTGCAACTGTACGTCGATGACATCAACAAGAAGGGTGGCGTTCTCGGTCGCCCGTTGCAACTGGTCCATTACGACGACGGCAGCGATGCCAACAAGGCCAACGGCTTTGCCAAGCGCCTGCTCGAAGACGACAAGGTCGACGTTCTGGTTGGCGGCACGACCACCGGCTCCACCATGTCGATGGTGCCGCTGGCTGAAAAGTCCGGCACGCCGTTCGTCTCGCTGGCCGGTGCCGTGGTCATTGTCGAGCCGGTCAAGAAATTTGTCTTCAAGACCCCGCACACCGACCGCATGGCGGCTGAAAAGGTCTTCGAGGACATGAAGAAGCGCGGCCTGACCAAGGTGGCGCTGCTTTCCGAAACCTCCGGCTTCGGCGCTTCCGGCAAGAAGGAAACCGAAGGCGTCGCCGGCAAGTACGGCATCACGCTGATCGCCAACGAGACCTATGGTCCGAAGGATACCGACATGAGCCCGCAGCTGACCAAGATCAAGACCACGCCGGGCGTTCAGGCCGTGTTCGTGTTCGGTCTGGGCCAGGGTCCGGCCATCGTGACCAAGAACTACAAGCAGCTTGGCGTGACGCTGCCGCTGTACCAGTCGCATGGTGTCGCTTCCGACGAATTCCTGAAGCTGGCCGGCCCGGCGGCTGAAGGCGTCCGCCTGCCGTCCCCGGCGCAGCTGATCCCGGAAAAGCTGGCCGCCAAGGATCCGCAGAAGCCGGTCGTGACTTCCTATGAGCAGACCTACAAGGCCGCCTACAAGGCCGATGTGTCGACCTTCGGCGGCTACGCCTACGACGGCCTGATGCTGGCGGTCGACGCCATCAAGCGCGCCGGCGGCACCGACAAGGCCAAGGTGCGCGATGCACTGGAAGCCACCAAGGGCTTCGTCGGCACCAGCGGCACTTTCAACATGTCGGCCACCG
>JAGTRV010000195.1 GCA_018262245.1 Pseudomonadota bacterium
CGTCACCGCAAACTCATCGCACTGCTCGCCAGCCTGGCGCTCAGCCCGCTCGCCATGGCAGACGCCAAGAACGACGTCGACATGAAGAAGCTAGCCACTACCAGTGGCTGCATGACCTGTCACGGCATCGAAACCGACAAGCCTGGCCCCGATGGCCTGAAGCCGATCGGCCCGGCCTGGGTCAATGTCGCCAAGCAATACAAGGGCAAGCCCGGCGCCGCCGAATTCCTGACCCGCGTCGTCCTCGAAGGCTCCAACCCCTACAGCAGCCACTGGAAGGGCAAAGTCAGCGGCCTCTCCATGCCGCCCAATGCCGTGGCAATCACCGAAGGCAATGCTCGCCTGCTGGTGAACTGGATTCTGGCGCTGTAAGCCGAACAATCAGCAAGAAACAAAAACCGGCCTACGTGGCCGTTTTTTGTTTTTATCGCCTCAAAAATGAGAAGGCCCAGCAACTTTCCGGGGTTCTACGCCGAATAAGCATTGCAGGCCACAGCGGGGCCGGGCCAGCTTCCCGAGTCAATGGCAGCGCTCAATATCCCGTAGTTTGCCGACTGAATCTATCGTTTCACGCGAGGGCAGGGCACCGCCCACCCTCGCCAGTTCGGCCTTCATGACACAGCTGCAAGCTCCGTGACATGCTCGGTGCAGAGTTCCGGTGCCACGGCGAAGCTGCACGCTGTGTTCGCCCTGACCTCGTCCACCGAAACACCGGGATGCAGCTCGCTCAGGGTCAGGCCGCCGCCCGGATTGACGGTGAAGACGCAGAGATCAGTAATGATCATATCCACCACGCCCTTGCCGGTCAGCGGCAGGCTGCACACCGGCAAAATCTTTGGCGCCCCGTCCTTGGCGGTGTGTTCCATCAGGACGATCACGCGCCCGACCCCCGACACCAGGTCCATTGCCCCACCCGGCCCCTTGACCATCTTGCCGGGCACCATCCAGTTGGCCAGATCACCGTTCTCCGAAACCTCCAGACCGCCGAGGATGGACAGGTTGATATGGCCACCGCGAATCATCGCGAAGGAATCGGCGCTGGAAAAGAAACTGCTGCCGGGAATGCTGGTGATGGTCTGCTTGCCGGCGTTGATCAGGTCGGCATCGACGTCTTCGCTGCCGGGAAAGGGGCCGATGCCGAGCAGACCGTTTTCCGACTGCAGCGTGACATGGATGCCCTCGGGAATGAAATTGGCGACCAGCGTCGGAATGCCGATGCCGAGATTGACGTAATAACCGCTGCGCAATTCCTGCGCGGCCCGCCGGGCCATCCGTTCGCGCAGCGGATCCTGCTTGCCCGGCGTCGCGCCGCCGGCCGTGGTGCGGAACTCGATACGTTTCTGATAGCCGGCGCCCTGAATGATGCGGTCCACATAAATGCCTGGCGTATGGATCTGGTCCGGATCGAGTTCGCCCGGCGCAACCAGCTCCTCGACTTCGGCCACCGTAACCCGGCCGCAGGTGGCGATCATCGGGTTGAAGTTGCGCGCCGTCTTGCGGAAGATTAGGTTGCCGGCATGATCGCCCTTCCAGGCCTTGACGATGGCGACGTCGGCCCGGATGGCCGGTTCGAGCACGTATTCCTGGTCGTCGAAATGGCGGGTTTCCTTGCCTTCGGCCAATCGGGTGCCAAAGGCAGTCCGCGTGTAGAAGCCCGGGATACCCGCGCCACCGGCGCGCAGACGCTCGGCCAGGGTACCCTGCGGCACCAGTTCGAGCTCCAGTTCGCCGGCCAGCACCTGGCGCTCGAATTCCTTGTTCTCGCCAACGTAAGATGCGACAACCTTCCTAACCTGTCGCGTCTTGAGCAACGGCCCCATGCCGAAATCGTCGACGCCGGCATTGTTGCCGACGATGGTCAGATCGCTCGTGCCAGCGCGCAGCAGGCCGTCGATCAAGTTCTCCGGAATGCCGCACAGGCCGAAGCCGCCGGCGGCGACGGTCATGCCGTCGAAAAGCAGGCCGTCCAGTGCAGCCTCGCTCGTTGCATAAACCTTGCTCATGTTGTGCTGTTCCCTCTTCTGGTCTTTGGGCAAGCGGGGAGCGACCAATCGCTCCCCGCCAGGCTCAGGTCTTAATCAACCCGCTCCGGTACCGGCAGATGCACCCATTCCTTGTAGAAGGCTTCGATGTCCGGCTCGAAGTCGTGGATCACCGGATACCACGGGGTCGGCGCCTCGACGTCGTGCAGCGTGCCGCAGGTCGGGCAGTAGTACTCGCGATAGACTTGCCACTGGGTATCCGGCGCCATCAGCTTGGGATAGACCTCGGTCATTGCCTCTTCGGTGTCACGCACGTAGATCGAGGCGTGCAGCTTCCAGTTCTCCTTGTAATCGCAGAACTCGTGGCCGCAGTCGCACTTGATCAGCCACTGCTTGGTCTTGGCCGACTGCACGATGTACATGTGCGGGGCCAGCGGCAGGACGATGCGATCCTTGAAGCCGACCTTGGCCTGCAGCGCCGCGAGGTACTGCTCGAAGCGGCTGTTGTCCTTGGGCATGGACAGCATGCGGAAGGTCGTTTCCCAGTCCAGCGAGCCTTCGACCAGATGTGAAACCTGTTCATTGGTGTATGACATTTTTGTCTCCTTGATTCAGATAATCGATTGCGCGGCTTACTCTTCGACCTGGACGACGGTCTTCACGTCGGGCATCAGCGAGAGATCCATGCGGTGCTTGGAACCGTAGGTCGGTACGCCCAGCTCGTCCTCAAGCAGTTGCCAGTCGGCCGGCAGGCTCCAGAAATCCTTGAACTCCTGGGTAAATTTCTCGGACAGTCCGAAGCTGGTGGCGAACATGTGCTGGACCTGTACCGCCGCATGCTTGTTGATGATGCGTTCGCGCTCTTCCTTCATCCACTCGCGGGTCGGCAGGGCACGCGCCAGACGCTCCTTGCGGATTTCCGTGCGGCGCTGCTTGGTCAGGTTGGCATCGATGCTGAACACACCCTTGGCATCCTGCGTGAACACGGCGCCGTAGACCTTTTCGGCGAATTCCGGCAGCAGGAACTTCTGGTTGAGGTCGTTCTCGATGGCACTTACTTCACGATCGATTGGATCGCCAAAGCCCGGACCGCCACGCAGATAGTTCAGATAGAGGTCATGGTTGTCATAGCAGTCCTCGGTCGTCATGCACTGCTTGTCGCGCTTGACCACGGCCGTTGCGTCGAGGTGGCGCTCATAGTCGGGCGCGCCCGGATCGAGGTCACCACCCAGCGGCAGCGAGTCGCCGATGGCGATGCGCTCCTTGAGGCCAGTGTTGTGCGCTTCGAAACGGTAGCCGGTGGCCGACGGGTAGCCGCCCATCATGCCCCAGTCGCTGTTCATGTAGCCGTTGCCCATGAAGAACATCGTCCAGTCCTGGGCGTTCCAGACCATGCGCAGGGTTTCGAAACCGCAGCCGCCACGGTATTTGCCGTAGCCGCCGGAGTTGGATTTGACGTTCCGCCCCAGGTAGAGCAGCGGCTCGGCCATTTCCCAGATTTCGATATCGCCCATGTCGCCTTCCGGATTCCAGATGGCGGCGGCGTGGTTCAGACCGTCCTTGACGGCGCAGGCACCGGTGCCGCAGGACGAGGCTTCGAAGCTGTTCACCGCGTGGATCTCGCCGTCCTGGTTGATGCCGCCGCCCTGCAGCCAGTTCGACGTGTTGGCGTTGCCGGCATTGACCTCTTCGAGATAGCCGCGGCTAAAGTAGGACTGGCTCAGGCCGCGCCACAATGCCGCCCAGCCGGAGACCAGGAAGTGCCAGGCATAGGCGTGGCCGGTGCGGCGGTCGTCCGGATTGCACCAGGTGCCCTTGGGCAGGTGGAACTCGGTGGCGAAGTAAGCACCGTCGTTGATGCGCTGGGTTGGCACCAGCGTCTGCGACATCATGACCCAAATCCCCGAGGTGAAGGCCACCTGGTGGGCATTGAAGGTATGCCAGCCCCAGCGGCTGGCGCCTTCGAAGTCGAGGCGCCACTTGCCGTCCGGCTTGATGGTCATTTCGACCGGCGAGTGCATGATCGAGTCGAGCTTGGCGAAGGCGTTGGAGATCTGGATGTCCTCGTGCTTGTACGGTACATCGACGAAGGACACCTTGCGGTACTTGCCGGGCAGGGTCATTGCCTTGATCCGGCTCATCAGGCCGCGGCGGCCTTCTTCGATCACCTCGTCGGAGAACTTCTCGTAAGCTTCCAGACCGTCGGCCCGGATGACTTCCTCGACCAGTTCGCGGATCATGTGGCAGCCGGCGATGCGGGTCTTTTCGTCGAGAATCCAGTATTTCGGCGTGCGCACCGAACGCTGCGACTCATGCAGCCAGTCGCGCAGCGGTTCGTCGTTGATACCGGTCTTGCGGCAGGTGATCATGTAGCCGTCGCCGAAGCGCTGGGTCTGGCCGGTGGACATCGAGCCCGGCGTGACGGCACCGGTATCGATAACGTGGGTGACGCCGCCGACCCAGCCGATCAGCTTGCCGGCCCAGAAGATCGGCACGATGGTGGCGATGTCGCAGGGGTGGACATTGCCGATGGCGCAGTCATTGGTCGTGAACATATCACCGGGATTGATCGTCGGATTCGCTTCCCAGTTGTTCTCGATCATGTACTTGATCGCGGCGCCCATGGTGCCGACGTGGATGATGATCCCGGTTGACGTCAGGATGCAGTCGCCGGCGGCGTTGTAGAGCGTGAAGCAGAGTTCGCCTTCCTGCTCGACGATGGGGCTGGCGGCAATCTTTTTCGCCGTTTCCCGGGCGTGTACCAGGCCGCCGCGCAGCTTGGAAAAGAGCTTTTCGTAGCCGATCGGGTCGCTGTCGCGGAATTCGAGATTTTCCAGGCCGTTGTAGTAGCCGGTCGACTGGGTGCGCTCGAGGATGGCATCGCGGTGCTGCTTGAGCGTCATGCCGCTGGCCAGCAGGTTGCCGATACCGATTTCTTTGGTGCTCATCATATTCATGGTGGGTCTCCTCACTTGACTTCTTTGAGATGGAACAGGCGATGCTTATCGATCGTGGTTTCGAAACCGTCGGGCACGACGAAGGTCGTCGCGTCGGATTCGATGATGGCCGGCCCGACAATGTGGTTGCCGGCCTTCAGCGACTCCATCTTCCACAGCGCCGCTTCGACCCACTTCTTGTGGCGGTAGAACGGCCGGGTGCCGAGATAGGCCTCCTTGGGCGCCGTCGGGCCGGCATCCGCGTCTTCCGGCAGTACCGGTTTCTGGGTCACGACCATGCCGCGCAGGATGGCGCCGGTGACCGAGAAGCCCAGTTCCGGCGAGCGCGCCGAATTGGCATAAACGCGGCCATAGGTGTTTTCGAAGGACTCGATGATCTGCTGCCAGTCGGCGGCAGTGGCGGCGCTGGTCACCGGCGAGACGATTTCGAGGTCGTTGAGCTGGCCCATGTACTGCATCTTGTAACCGGGGATCAGCAGCACGTCTTCCGGCTTGTAGCCGTTGATCACGAACTCGTCGATGACCTTGACCGCCAGCTCGCCCCAGGCTTCCTGCAGTGTGGCGCAGGCGGCGGCTTTCTGCTCGTCGCTGGCGAACTGAGCGACGCCGAGGTCGACCGACTTGTCGTAGCGGTACTCGAAATCAGCACAGGCACAGCCGAAGGCCGAGAATCCGGCCGCCCAGGCGGGCACCACGACATCCTTGAAACCGACACCCTCGGTGTAGCCATAGGTATGCACCGGGCCGGCGCCACCGTAGGAAAAGCAGGTAAATTCGGCCGGGTTGTAGCCCTTGGCGCTGATATTGGCGCGCAGGTATTCGGACAGCGTCAGGTCGAGCAGTTCGATGACACCGGCCGCCGCGTCTTCGACCGACAATCCGAGCGGATCGGCGATCTGCGCCTTGATGTGGTCGCGAGCACGTTGCACGTCAAGCTTGATGGCCCCGCCGAGGAAGTTCTGCGGGTTCAGGTAGCCGAGGACGACGTGGCAGTCGGACACGGAAACCGTGTCCAGCCCGCTTTCCGGCCAGCAGGT
>JAGTRV010000013.1 GCA_018262245.1 Pseudomonadota bacterium
AATAGCCAGGGCCAGTGTACGTTCGGCGCATACCGGCAAAACCTTGAGCTGAAGCTGCAGGCATTCCTGAAGACTGCGGGCACCAATGCCGATCGGGTCGAAATTCTGGATATGGCGCAGCGCAATTTCCAGCTCTTCGATTTCAATTTCGTATTCCGGCGGCAGGGTTTCCCACAACTCGACCAGCGGCGCCGAGAGATAGCCATCATCATCGAGTGCTTCGATCAGGAAACGCACCAGACTGCGGTCGCGCTCCGATAGCTGGGTCATGCCCAGTTGCCAGCCCAGATGGTCACGCAGGCTGACGTTGGCCGCATGGATGTCGCGGGAATCGCTATCGTCGTCTTCATCGCGACCGGCGCCGGTAAAGGTCCCGGCATCGGAGGCCCAGCGGTCATCGTCCACCTCCGACGGAGCCGATGGCACATCCTGCTCGCGTTCCTCGCGAGCATCCCGTTCTTCCCGCTCAACCTTTTGCTCGCGCTCACCTTCGTTGCTTTGGGGCGCGTCGAACTGCTGGGCGGCTGAGAAATTCTCCCCGCCATGCTCGTCTTCGCGTTCCAGCATGGGATTTTCGAGCAGATAACGCTCGATTTCCTGTTGCATCTCGACTGTCGACAACTGAAGTAGCTTGATCGACTGCTGGAGCTGAGGGGTCAGCGCCAGATGCTGGGATAGTTTTAGCTGGAGAGCGGGCTTCATCGGATAGTGTCGGGTGGGGTCTGTCGGTTAGAGCCTGAAATGCTCGCCGAGATAAACCTTCCGTACGCTTTCATTCTCCACGATTTCGGCCGGCCGTCCAGCGGCCAATACATTTCCGGCGTTGATAATGTAGGCGTGGTCGCAGATACCAAGGGTTTCGCGGACATTGTGGTCAGTGATCAGGACACCAATGCCACGCTCTTTCAGAAAGCGAATGATCTTCTGGATTTCGAGCACGGCAATCGGGTCGACCCCGGCAAAAGGCTCATCGAGCAGGATAAAACGTGGATTGGTGGCCAGGGCGCGGGCAATTTCAACCCGCCGACGCTCACCGCCGGATAATGCAGAGGCATTGACGTGGCGGACATGTCCAACGTGCAGTTCGTTGAGCAACCCTTCCAGCCGGTCATTTAATTCGGCCTCAGGCAGCTTGAGCAATTCGAGAACGGCACGGATGTTTTCCTCGACGTTCAGCTTGCGGAAAACAGAGGCTTCCTGCGGCAGGTAGGACAAACCGAGACGGGCCCGACTGTGCATCGGCAGATGGGTCAGTCGGTTGTCGTCGATGTAGACCTCGCCACCATCGGCAGCCACCAAACCGACGATCATGTAGAAACAGGTGGTCTTGCCGGCGCCATTCGGGCCGAGAAGGCCGACAACCTCGCCGGATTTGACCTCGAAGGAAACATCTTCGACGACCGTCCGCGTCTTGTAGCGTTTTTTCAGGTTGTTGGCCGAAAGTTTGGCGACTGGGCTATTCATTGATCGACTCCGCGCATCACCCGGCGAATGGCATCACCGGAAAAACCGCGATATTGCAGGAAACGCATCTGTTTGGCACGCTCTTCGGCAGATTCCGGCAGATGGCCGAATTTCTTTGCCCAAATGGCCCGGCAGCGATCCGTCTCGTCGCCGGCTTCCGGCAGGGCGGTGGCGATGTCATCATCACCGACGCCTTTTTGCCGAAGCTCCTGCTTCAGGCGGGCATTTCCGTAGCGACCGGCTCGCGCCACGACACGCTGGGTGGCGTAGCGGTGATCGGAAAGCAGGCGTTCGGCCTGCAGGGTGTCAAGTACGCCGTCGAGTTCCTCCTCGAACTCGGCGTGCGCCGCGAGCTTGGCCTTCAACTCGGCCCGGCAGTAATCACGCCGGGTCAGGAGTTGCAGGGCGCGCACGCGCAACTGCGTCGCGCCGGACTGCAGCCCGGCGCTTCCTCGCCCCGACTTTGAGCGGCGCTCGACAGCGCCAGAGTCGGGCTCTGTCTCGCGAAGCCCGTCATTAACGACGGGACTTCCGCTCGACGCCTGGTCAGGCATCCGCTGCCTTGGCCGCCTTGACCGGCTTGATCACGTTGGTGCTGGCAGCCTCGCGGATGCCGGCTTCGATTTCCTGGGCGATTTCCGGATTGGCTTTCAGGAATTCACGGGCATTGTCCTTGCCCTGGCCGATCTTTTCGCCCTTGTAGGCATACCAGGCACCGGACTTGTCGACCAGTTTGTGGGCAACACCCATTTCGACGATTTCGCCCTGGCGGGAAATGCCCTCGCCGTAGAGGATGTCGAAAATGGCTTCGCGGAAGGGTGGGGCGACCTTGTTCTTGACGACCTTGACCTTGGTTTCGCTACCGATGACTTCGTCACCCTTCTTGATCGCGCCGATACGGCGGATGTCGAGGCGGACGGAGGCGTAGAACTTGAGCGCATTGCCACCGGTCGTGGTTTCCGGCGAGCCGAACATGACGCCGATCTTCATCCGGATCTGGTTGATGAAGATGACCAGCGTGTTGGTCTTCTTGATATTGGCAGTCAGCTTGCGCAGGGCCTGCGACATCAGGCGGGCATGCAGGCCGACCATCTGGTCGCCCATTTCGCCTTCGATTTCGGCGCGCGGGGTAAGGGCGGCGACCGAGTCGACGACGATGATGTCGACTGAGCCGGAACGCACCAGCATGTCAGCAATTTCGAGGGCCTGTTCGCCGGTATCCGGCTGCGAGATCAGCAGGTCGCCGACATTGACGCCGAGCTTCTGGGCATATTGCGGATCGAGCGCGTGTTCGGCGTCGATGAAGGCGGCAACGCCACCGAGCTTCTGCATTTCGGCCACGACCTGCAGACAGAGCGTGGTCTTGCCGGAGGATTCCGGACCATAGATTTCAACGACACGGCCGCGTGGCAGACCGCCAACGCCCAGCGCGATGTCCAGACCGAGCGAACCGGTCGACACGACCTGAATGCCTTCGTCGATTTCGGCATCGCCCATCTTCATGATGGAGCCTTTGCCGAATTGCTTTTCGATCTGTTGCAGTGCTGCGGCGAGCGCTTTTGCCTTGTTGTCGTCCATGGTGTTACCTCGAAAATTTGAGCGGATTATGGCACAGGGGCCGAAGATGGAATAGAAATTGCAGGAATCGTTTTGTTTCGCCGGGCGACGAACGCGGTATATTTCTCGCCGAGCCGAATTCAGAATTACTGTGTATAAATACAGTACATTGTTCCACCTTTTCTTGGCAAGAAAATTCTTCATGCTGATCAGATGCTTATCCATTTTTGCCCTGTTTTTTGCGTCTGCCGTGGCAATTGCTGAACCGGCCCCCTGGTATTGGTGGGTCAGCCAGCTGGACGGCACACGGGTCTGCAACCAGACCTCGCTTGGTAGCGGCTGGACCTGGGAGCCGACGCCTTTCAAGGACGCCCGCTGCCGCGTTCGGCTCTGAGCGTGGCGATCGCTTATTTGCCGCCACCGGCCGGTATTTCGCCGGTCATTTTTGCCGATGAGTGGCTGATTGTTGCCGACAAGCCTGCCGAGCTTCTGTCCGTGCCCGGTCGGGGTGCGGGCATGGACGATTGCCTGGTGACACGCGTCCAGAACGAATACCCGGATGCGCTCAGCGTCCATCGACTGGATATGTCCACCTCCGGCCTGCTGGTCCTGGCCCGCGGCAAGGAAATACACCGGCAGCTGTCACGTCTGTTTCAGGACAGGCAGGTCAGCAAGCGGTATATCGCTGTCGTCGATGGGCTGCTGGCCGAGGAGGTCGGCGAGATTGATCTGCCTCTGATCTGTGACTGGCCGAACCGCCCCCGGCAAATGGTGGATTTCACGATCGGCAAACCCTCGCTGACGCGCTTTCGCGTCAACGGCCACGACACGGTCGCCAATACGACACGCCTTGAACTGGAACCGATCACTGGCCGCTCGCACCAATTACGTGTTCATATGGCCTCGCTCGGCCACCCAATCCTGGGCGACGACCTCTATGGCGGCGAGGCCCATGGCAAGGCCGGGCGTCTGTTGTTGCACGCCATGGATCTGGCCTTTGTCCACCCGGCAACCGGCAGCCCCGTGCAATTTCACAGTGACGCGCCGTTTTGACGCTGTGAAAACACACAATAACCTTATAATCCTCGCGTTTTCAACCTCTTACCATCATTGATCGCACGATCATGCTGATCTGGTTCGTCGTTCTCTACCTGCTCATTTCCATCGGTATCGGGCTGTTCGCCGCGACCCGCGTCCATAGTGCCAAGGATTTCGCGGTCGCTGGCCGCCATCTGCCGCTGCCGGTCGTTACGGCGACCGTGTTTGCCACCTGGTTTGGTGCCGAAGCGGTGTTCGGCGTGTCCGCCACCTTCGTCAAGGATGGCCTGCGCGGCGTCGTCGCCGATCCGTTCGGTTCCTCGATGTGCCTGATCATTGCCGGCGTCTTTTTCTCGCGCAAGCTGTACAAGCTCAACATCCTGACGCTCGGCGACTATTTCCGGATGCGCTACAACCGGACAGTCGAAGTGCTGACCACGCTGTGCATCGTGGCCAGCTATCTCGGCTGGGTATCGGCCCAGATCAAGGCCCTCGGACTCGTCTTCAATGTCGTCACCAATGACGGCATCAGCCAGACAGCCGGCATGATCCTCGGCGCCGCCATCGTCCTCACCTACACCACCTTCGGCGGCATGCTCTCGGTCGCCATCCTCGATTTCGTTCAGATGGGCGTCATCATGGGTGGCATGCTGTTCATTGCCTGGATCATTTCCGGCCCGGCCGGCGGCATCGAAACGGTGATCCAGCATGCCTCGAGCGCCGGCAAGCTCGACTTTTTCCCGCCGCCCGACCCATGGCAGTGGCTGACCTTCCTCGGCGCCTGGATCACCATGATGCTCGGTTCAATTCCGCAGCAGGACGTCTTCCAGCGAATCACCTCAGCCAAGAGCCAGAAAATTGCGCTGTGGGGCTCCTTCCTCGGTGCCTCGATCTACTTCTGCTTCACTTTCGTGCCGATGTTCATCGCCTACTCGGCCACGCTGATCGACCCCGATCTGTTCAAGGGCCTGCTCGAGACCGACTCGCAACTGGTCCTGCCAACACTGGTTCTGCAACACACGCCCGTCTTCGCCCAGGCCATTTTTTTTGGCGCCGTGCTGTCGGCGATCATGAGTTGTTCCTCGGCTACCTTGCTCGCTCCGTCGGTCGCCTTCTCGGAAAACATCGTCCGCGGCTTGTTCCCGCACATGGGTGATCACGAATTTCTGCGCGTCATGCGCGCTTCCATCGTGGTTTTTGCCGGCATCGTGCTCGGCTTCGCGCTGTATTCCAACGCCAGCATTTTCAAGATGGTGGAAAACGCCTACAAGATCACGCTGGCCGGCGCATTCGTGCCACTTTTCTTTGGCGCTTTCTGGAAACGGGCGACCACGCAAGGAGCGTTGGCGGCAATCCTCGGCGGCCTGTCATCGTGGATATTGGTCGAAGTGCTGGTTAGCGTAAGCGGCGAGGCTGCTGGTCGCAGCGATTATGCTTATGCGCTGGCCAATGCCGGGCAGCTGGTACCGCCACAACTGATCGGACTTGGCGTCAGCATTCTCGGTATGGTTGCCGGCTCACTGTTGCCACAATGGGTCGGCCATCCACTGCCGCAACAGGACATTCACGAAGCACTGCGCCATCGCGCTGCAGCTGAAACTCACCACGCAACGGAACACCAGCATCATCGCTAATCGCCGCCGGGCAGGTGACCCGGCGTCGAATTCCACTGACAATGTAACGGAGCAAAGTGCGGCAAGACCAGCCGGTGCAATCATTGTTACCAAACATAAGGGCTGACGGACTGGCGGATAGCCCCTAAAATCAGCTTCATGCCCCATCACGGTCGTGGCCCCATCCTGCTTTCCCGCTATTTGGCTCTCGCCTGGTTCGGGCTGGTTGTCTATGGCAGCCTGCATCCTTTCTCGGGCTGGCGCGATACCGGAGTTTCTCCGATCGCCTTTCTCGAAGGCGGCTGGCCACGTTACTGGACCGTTTTTGATCTGGTGGCCAACGTCGCCGTCTATCTGCCGCTGGGCTTCTTCCTGACCCTGGCGCTCAGCGGCGTTCCTGGCCGATTCACCGCGCTGCTGCTGGCCACGCTGCTTGCCGGTGGGGTCAGCTTCAGCCTGGAAACCCTGCAGACCTGGCTGCCTTCCCGCGTGCCCTCCAACCTGGACCTCGCCTGCAACACGCTTGGCGGCCTGCTTGGTGCCCTGTGGGCCCAGTCAGTCGGACCACGGATCTTTGCCCGGATCGCCGCCCTTGAACACAAGCTGATCGCGCCCATTCCACACGCCGAACTCGGCCTGACGCTGCTCGGGCTGTGGCTGCTCGTGCCCTTGTCGCCGGAAACCCTGCTCTTCGGCGCCGGGGATTTGCGCCAGATGCTCGGGCTGACCGGCACCATGCCTTTCGCTGCCGAGAGTTTCGTCCTGATCGAAGCCTGCATCACGGCCTTCAATGCCGTCGCCGTCGGCCTGATTGTCCGTATGCTGTGCGCCCGCCTGCTGGTCGCCTATCTGATCGTGCCGCTGTTCATGCTTCTCTGTCTGACCGTGGCCACCTTGGCGGCCGCCATTCTGATCAGCCCGGCCGATGCGCTGGCCTGGCTAACCCCGGGCGTGCGACTGGGGCTGATGGTCGGCATCGCCATCCTTGCCGGGGCGCTGGCGCTGCCCGCCACCCCACGCCTGATGATTGCCGCACTAGCCTTGATGGCCGGCACGGTCCTCGTCAACCTGGCCCCACCCAACCCCTACTCGGCAGCGGCGCTGGCCACCTGGCGACAGGGGCATTTCCTCAACTTCAATGGTCTGACCCGTCTGGTTGCCACACTATGGCCCTTCCTGACCCTGCCATTCCTGCTCCTGACGTCACGCCGCTAGCCTGGCATGCCCAGACCGGCGAGCAGGTCGCGCAGGCACTGGCGGTTAACTGCCTGAGCGGCCTGAGCGAGGCCGACGTCGCTGAACGTCTGAGCCGCCACGGCCCGAATCTGATGACCGAAAAGCCGGGCAAGCCAGCCTGGCGGCGCTTTCTCGAACAATTGATGCAGCCGCTGGTGCTGGTCCTGATCGGCGCCGGCATGATCACCGCTGCGCTTGGCGAATGGACCGACAGCAGCGTGATTTTCGGCGTCGTGCTGGCCAACGCCATCATCGGCTACTGGCAGGAGGCCAAGGCGGAGGGGGCCCTGGCCGCGCTGGCGCGCAGCGTGGTCACGCCGGTCACCGTTCGGCGCGGCGGCCATCGGCGGCAACTTGACGCCAGCCAGCTGGTTCCCGGTGATGTCGTAATCCTCGCCGCCGGCGACCGCATCCCGGCTGACCTACGCCTCTTCCATCAGCGTGAGCTGCATACCGATGACTCGATGCTGACCGGTGAATCCCTGCCGGTCAGCAAGCACACCGACACCATGGCAACCGATACGCTGCTCGCCGAACGCAGCAACATGGCCTATGCCGGTACCACGGTAGTCGCCGGGCAGGGAGCCGGGCTGGTCATCGCCACCGGCGATGCCACGGAAACCGGGCGTATCGCCGGCCTGATCGCCGCCGCCCCCGATCTGGCAACACCACTGACCCGCAAGATGGCGACCTTTTCCAACTGGTTGCTGTGGGCCATCGGCGGACTGGCGCTGCTCACGGTCTGCGTCGGGCTGGCCCGCGGCGGCTCGGCTTTCGACATGTTCATCGCAGCGGTGGCACTGGCCGTCGGCGCCATTCCGGAAGGCCTGCCGGCCGCCGTCACGGTCACGCTGGCCATCGGCGTCGCCCGCATGGCCAGGCGCCGGGCCATCATCCGCCACTTGCCGGCGGTCGAGACGCTGGGCAGCACGACGGTCATCTGTTCCGACAAGACCGGGACACTGACTGAAAACGCAATGACCGTCCGCGTCCTGTGGTGCGGCGGGGAAGGCTATGCGCTCGGCGGTCATGGCTATAACCCGGAAGGTGAGATCAGCCATGACGAAATGCCCGCCGTCATCGACGGCGCCGTACGTGAATGCCTGGTTGCCGGCGCGCTGTGCAACGATGCCAGCCTGAGCCGCGAAGGCCAGCACTGGAAGATTACCGGCGACCCGACCGAAGCCGCGCTGCTGGTCGCGGCCCGCAAGGGGGGGCTGGACGAGCACACCTTGCTGGCGATTTTCCCGCGTCATGACGTATTGCCTTTCGATGCCAGCCAGCAGTTCATGGCAACGGTACATGGCGGCGATGGCGAGGGGGTTGTTTACGTCAAGGGCGCCCTGGAACGGCTGCTGCCACTCTGCGTCGATCAACTGTCGGCCAGTGGCCAGCCGGTTCCGATCGACCATAGACTCATCGAGAAGGCGGCAAGCGCCTATGCGGTGCAGGGTATGCGCGTGCTGCTACTGGCGCGGCGGAATATGCGTTTTGGTCAAAGTGCCGGGTTGAGCACGGAATCCATCGAAAAGCTGACGCTGATCGGCCTGGTCGGCATGATCGATCCACCCCGCAAGGCGGCGATCTCAGCCATTCGCAACTGCCATTCGGCCGGCATCCGGGTCAAGATGATCACCGGCGACCACGCGGCCACGGCACTGGCAATTGCCCGGCAGATCGGCCTGAACGCCGAGCACGCACTGACTGGCAGGGAACTGAGCCGCCTCGACGACAGCGCGCTGGCCGAAGCTGCACACACCGTCGACGTCTTCGCCCGTGTCGAGCCGGAACAAAAGCTGCGCCTCGTTCGCGCCCTGCAGACCCGTGGCGAAGTGGTCGCGATGACCGGCGACGGCGTCAATGATGCCCCGGCCCTGAAGCAGGCCGACATCGGCATTGCCATGGGGCTGGCCGGCACCGAAGTCGCCAAGGAGGCAGCCGACATGGTGCTGACCGACGACAACTTCGCCAGCATCGAGGCGGCAGTCGAGGAGGGCAGGGGCGTCTGGGACAACCTGATCAAGTTCATCACCTGGACGCTACCGACCAACTTCGGCGAAGGCTTGGTCATCGTCGCCGCCATCCTGTTTGGCGCCACGCTGCCGATCACCCCACTGCAGATTTTGTGGATCAACATGACCACCGCCGTACTGCTCGGCCTGCCGCTTGCCTTCGAGCCGATCGAGCGCGGCATCATGCACCGGCAACCCCGCCGACTCGATATGCCGGTCCTCGACGCCCACCTGATCCGCCGCATCGTGCTCGTTTCGCTGCTGCTGCTGGCCGGCGCCTTCGGCCTCTTCCTGCTCGAACTCAAGCAAGGCCATACGCTGGCCGAAGCGCGTACCGTCGCCGTCAACGTTTTCGTCATGGTTGAAATGACCTACCTGTTCAACTGCCGCTCGCTCACTCGCGGATTCTGGAGCCAAGGCCTGTTTTCGAATCCATGGATCTGGGCCGGCGTCGGTACGATGCTCTGCCTGCAAATGGCGCTGACCTACCTGCCGGTAATGAACCAGCTATTCCAGACGGCACCGATCGGTCCGACAGAATGGCTGGAAATTGTCGCCGTGGCCTTCTCATGTTCGCTGGTGATCGGGATCGAGAAGCAACTAAGCGCACACTGAACCCTGCCAAACAGTCTGCCTTGCCGCCCCCCCAAACAACCGCCAATATTCGAAATATCCCCAGCGCACTCCACGTGAAAGCGCCTCGCCTATAATGCGACTCTGCACAGGAGACCCCGCATGAGCTATTTCAAACACCACGTTTTCGTCTGCACCAACCAGCGCGAAGGCGGCGACCAATGCTGCAACAACGTCGGCGGTTCCGACATGTTTGCCTACGCCAAGGACCGCATCGGCGCGCTGAAACTGAACGGTGCCGGCGCTGTCCGTATCAACAAAGCCGGCTGTCTCGGCCGCTGTGACAACGGGCCGGTCATGGTCGTGTACCCGGAAGAAACCTGGTATTCCTTCATCGACAAGGAAGACGTCGAGGAAATCATCCAGGAACACCTGATCGGCGGCAAAGTCGTCGACCGCCTGAAGATCTGAACCATGCGCGTCGTTGAAGAGAAAATTTTCGTCGATGGCCCGGTCGGCAAGATCGAAGTCATCATGGAGCGCCCGGATGCCCCGAAAGGCATCGCGCTGATCGCCCACCCGCACCCGATCGGTGGCGGCGCCAATACCAACAAGGTTGCCTACACGCTGGCCCGCACCTTCGTCGCGCTCGGCTATGCCGCTTTCCGCCCGAATTTCCGGGGCGTGGGCGGCACTGAAGGCGTGCATGACGAAGGCAACGGCGAAGTCGATGACCTGCTGGCCGTGCTCGAAGACGCCAAGTGCCGCTGCGGCAACCTGCCCGTCGCGCTGGCCGGATTCTCCTTTGGCGCCTTCTGCCAGACCCGCGTCGCCAAGCGGCTGGCCGAAGCCAGTCACCCGGCCCAGCGCCTGGTGCTGGTTGGTACGGCTGCCGGTTTCGTCGAAGGCACCCGCAGCTACGACACCGAAGCCGTGCCGCACGACACCATCGTCATCCACGGCTCGGCCGACGAAACCGTGCCGCTGGCCAACGTGCTGGACTGGGCGCAGCCGAACGACCTGCCGGTCGTCGTCGTGCCCGGTGCCGACCACTTCTTCCACCGTCGCCTGCACCTGATCCGCGACATCGTGACCCGCGCATGGCGGCACTAAACGCGGCCAATCTCCGCAAGACATACGGTGGCACCGAAGTCGTCGCCGGCCTGTCGTTCGCCGTCGAACCCGGCACCTGCTTCGGCCTGCTCGGCCCCAACGGCGCCGGCAAGACGACGACGCTGCGGCTGTGCCTCGGGCTGACCGCGCCGGACAGCGGCGACATCACGCTCGGCGGCCACCGCATTCCGGCCGACGCTCAGTCGGCCCGGGCGCGGGTCGGCGTCGTACCGCAATTCGACAACCTCGACCCCGACTTCACCTGCGCCGAAAACCTGCTCGTCTTCGGCCGCTACTTCGGCATCCCGGACGCCGAGATCAAGGCCCGCATCCCGCAACTGCTCGAATTCGCCGGCCTGACCGGCAAGGCCGACGCCCGGATTGCTACCCTCTCCGGCGGCATGAAGCGCCGCTTGACCCTGGCCCGCGCCCTGGTCAACAACCCCGACATCATCTTCCTCGACGAGCCGACCACCGGTCTCGACCCGCAAGCCCGCCACCTGATCTGGGACCGCCTCAAGCAACTCAAGTCAGCCGGCAAGACACTGATCCTGACCACCCACTTCATGGACGAAGCCGAACGCCTGTGCGACACGCTGATCGTCATCGACCACGGCCGCAAGATCGCCGAAGGCAGCCCGCGCCAACTGATCGCCGAGCAGATCGAACCGCAGGTGGTGGAGGTTTTCGACGAAGCGCACGGCCAACTGGCCGAATTTGTGGAGAGCCACCGGCAACTCGCCGAGCGCGTCGAAACCAGCGGCGAAACCGCCTTCTTCTACTGCCGCGAACCGCGCCCGCTACTCGCCCAACTGGCCGACGCCGACGGCCTGCGCTACGTCCACCGCGCCTCCAACCTCGAAGACGTCTTCATCAAGCTGACCGGCAGGGAACTGCGCGACTAAGGTCTTTCAGCCAATCAGTCCGTCGACCGCTGCGGCAAAGTCATCGTAAACAGCGGCCGGGCGAATGTCCGGATGCGCATCGTCGCCAGCCCGATATTTCCCGGTCCTCACCAGAATGCCTGGGATACCCGCCGCCTGCGCACCGCCGATATCGTCGGCCAGATCGTCACCGATCAGCACCGCCTCAGCGGGAGCCACACCGAGTTCAGCCAGCGCTGCATCGAAGAAGCAGGGCGCCGGCTTGCCGGTAATCTCGGCCTTGATCCCAGCCGAATACTCCAGCCCGGCGACGAAGGCCCCCATGTCCAGCGACAGGCCGTCCGGCTCCATGAAATAGCGATTACGCGCCATGGCCATCAGCGGCAGCCCCTGCATCAGGAGCCGGAAGGCATGGTTCAGGATCGGGTAGGTGGTGTGCGTTCCCATGTCGCCCAGCACGACGATATCCGGATCGGCGTCGCTGTCACCCATTTCACTGGCGATATCCGGGTGAACCAGCCATAGCGGGTGCAAACCCCGGCTACGCACCAGCGTTCGGGCAGCCAGGGCAGCCGTCTGGATTTCGTTGGCGGCCAGCGTGAAACCCATGCGCTGCAACTTGGCAAACAGGATGGTGCTGGGCGTCCGCGTCGTATTGGTCAGGAAACGCAGGGACAAACCCGAAGCACGCAGGCGGTCCAACGCTCGCACCGCCCCCGGCAATGCTTCATCCCCGGTATGCAGCACGCCGGCCAGATCGATCAATACGGCCTTTGGTGAGATTATTGGCGCCATTTCCGCTCCCTTGAAGAACCTCGACAGAGATTCGATTACCGTTCGTCACTAAAGTTTAGGCGATGGCGATCCAGCCTTGGCGGAGTCCTGATCGAACCCAAGTTGCGCCTCAGCGAATGACCAGATGTTCCTGTTCGCACCGCACCGGCATGGCAAAGTCGAAAAGATCGGCCTGGGCCGCGAGATCAAGATCGGCCCGAGGAAGATTCGGCCAGCTACCGGCCATGAAGCGCCGCCCGAAGTCCGACACCCGTATCCGCTGCGCGAACGCTTCCGGCGCGGTTGGATCGCCGCGTAACAGAGATTCGATGTAGTCGGCACAGGCGACGTCTTCGTCGCCATCCCGATCGACCCATTCACCTGTGATGACGAAACAAACTTCGTCCGCCCCCGCCGTCCGAATCGCCTCGGCCGTGGCTCGCGCACAAACGAAGCTGGCGGCATAAAGCCGCTGCGCCTGGCGAAAACGCTGCAGGCCGCGCACACCGGCCGCCGTACTCATCACGATATTCTTCCCGGTCAGATCGACCTGCATCAGATGGGAAGGCGAATTGCCAAAGTCGAATCCCGGCGCCGGATCGCCCCCACCAATGGCACCTATCGAGACCGGGTCCGGAATTCCGCCCTGCAAGGCTAGCGCCTGGGACAGGCCTTCGACCGGATAGATTGCCCGCGCGCCCTTGGCGAGCGCCACCGCCGCGGTGGTAAATGAGCGCAGGACATCGATCACGACGACGGTGTCGGTGGCTGGCGGCTGATTCTGCAGACGGTTCAGGAAGAGGCGAGAAAATTTCATGGCAATAATTGTCACTCACCGGCGCTGACATGGCGATCCTGGCGTTGTGCCAGGGCCCTTGCCATGCGAGGCATCGGTTTCTCACGATCCTTCAACAGCCCCTGCAGGCAGGCCGGATTGGCCCGGGCGCCGCTGGACCGGTAGTCGGCCAGCAGCGTTTGACGGATGCTTTCCTTTTCCCGGCCGCTGACGCCGGTCAGGTAATCGAACAGATGGTCGACCAGCTTTTCCGGCGTCAGGCGGCTGGTCTGGCTGGTGCTTTGCCATAGCCAGTCAGCGAAGGCGAGGAAGGCAGCGAAAGGCGAGGGGCCGCCAAGGAGTACGGACAGGGTCTGGGGAAAGCGGCCGGAGTTGGCGAGCAGGTCCCAGTAGCGGGCCAGACGGGTGAAACGCTGCATGGTCAGGGCATCGACGACAGCTGTTTGCTTGACGGTATAGGGCGGTTCGGCATCGTAGACCATGCCGTGGACCGCGCTGTGGCGGGCGATTGGCGTGCCGCGCAGGCGTTTGAGGACACCGAGCTGGATTTCGTGCGGCCCCAGAGCGTATAGCCGGTCAAAGCCGGCGGCGAAACTGCTCAGCGTTTCACCAGGCAGGCCGAAGATCAGGTCGGTGTGCAGATGGGCATGGCTGTGATTGACCAGCCAGGCGAGGTTTTCACAGGTCTTGTCGTTGTCCTGACGGCGCGAGATGGCTTGCTGCACATCGGGATTGAAGGTCTGGATGCCGACTTCGAACTGCAGCACGCCGGGCGGGAAGCGGGCGATCATTGCCTTCAGGCGCTCCGGCAGGTGATCCGGGATGACCTCGAAATGCAGGAAGAGGTCTGGCGTCAAGCGGTCGAGGAAGAACTGCAAGATGGTCAGCGAGCTGTCGATCTTGAGATTGAAAGTGCGGTCGACAAACTTGAAGTTGCGCGCCCCGCGCTGGTAAAGGCCGTCCAGCGCGGCAAGGAAGGGCGCTTGCTCGAACGCCCAGGCGGTCTTGTCGAGTGAACTGAGGCAGAACTCGCATTTGAACGGGCAACCGCGTGAGGCTTCGACGTAGAGCAGGCGATGAGCCAGATCGTCGGCGCTGAATTCGGCGTAGGGCAGGTCGATCTCGGCCAGCGTCGGCTGCTCGCCAACAATCACCTTCATCAGCGGTTTTGGCCCATGGAGCAGGGCGCGGCACAGCTTGGGGAAACTGACGTCGCCCCAGCCGGTAATCAGATGGTCCGCCAGCCGGACGATTTCCTGATCGTCCCACTCGTAACTGACCTCTGGCCCGCCAAGAACGATCTTCAACCCCGGGCGCGCTGCCTTGAGTCGGCGGACGACCTCGGTGGTCGGCACGACATTCCAGATATAGACACCGAAGCCGATGATTTGCGGCACTCCATCGACCGGCTCGCCCAGTTCAGCCAGCAACGCGTCGACGATCTCCTGAACCGGCCGGGCAATCGTGAACTCACGCAACACCGTGCTCGCGCGGAGATCGGCCCCGCCGTGCCGCTCCATGTTGGCCAGCAGATAGCGCAGGCCGAGTGAGGCATGGATGTACTTGGCGTTGAGGGTGCAGAGAATGATAGCGGGTCGCGACATGTCACTATTTTGACAGTTTCCTGGCCTTTGGCCGCAGGCTGAATCGCGATCCGGCGATTGCTAAGGCAACCTGAATTACAGGCCAGTAATCAAATCGTGCAACCGCTCTCGAAGTCCTAAACGTTCGGGATAACCAATCCAAGTATTGACAAAGATCAATATTCGAAAATAAGGAAAAGCTAATCTTTTAGGCAGAACTGTAGCGCCGGCGGGGCCGCCACAGTCCGGAGCCATTTGGCTCGTAACAGGGGGAATCATGAGAATGATCAAGCACGCACTGGTCATGATCGCCGCCTTGGCGTTCATGGCACCGGCCTATACGGCCAATTCGTCGGAAAGTCCGCAACCCAATCCCAAACTGCTGAAATCGACTGCAGACCACAGCAAATTCAAGGAGCTCCAGAAAGAATTCGCTTCCGGACCTGAAGTCACCAAGGTCTGCCTGAGCTGTCATACCGAAGCGGCCAAACAGGTTCACCTGACCCAGCACTGGAAATGGGAATTCCGTAATCCCGACACCAACCAGCTGCTCGGCAAGAAGCACATTGTCAACAACTTCTGCACCTCGGTCACTTCGAACTACAAGGCCTGCGCCAGTTGCCACATCGGCTACAACACCGACGGGCCGCAATTCGACATGGCGTCGGAAAACAATGTCGACTGCCTGGTCTGTCACGACCAGACCGGCAAGTACAAGAAACCGTCCGGTTTTGCCGGCAACCCGGTGACCAAGGACACCGAATTCCCGCCCGGCTCCGGCAAGATCATTCGCGGCATCAACCTGAGCGAAATCTCGCAGAAGGTTGGCAAGACCCGCCGCCAGACCTGCGGCGCCTGCCACTTCTATGGCGGCGGCGGCGACGGCGTCAAGCACGGCGATCTCGACAGCTCGCTGGACAATCCCGAGAAATCGCTCGATGTACACATGGGCACCGATGGCCAGAATTTCACCTGTGCCACCTGCCACAAGACCGATGGCCATCAGGTGCCGGGCAGCCGCTACGCACCGACCGCCCAGGACAAGGAAGGCGCCCACATGCGCGGCAAGGCTGACAGCACCAACCCGGCCACCTGCCAGGCCTGCCATGGCCAGACGCCACACAAGAAGGAAGCCAAGCTCAACGACCACACCGACAAGCTGGCCTGCCAGACTTGCCACATCCCGGCCTTCGCCCGCGGCGACGTGCCGACCAAGATGTCCTGGGACTGGTCGACCGCTGGCAAGCGCGGCAAGGACGGTAAGCCGCTGGTCGTCAAGAACGATGAAGGCCACGATATCTATCTCGGCATCAAGGGCGATTTCGTTTATGAAGAAAACGTCAAGCCGGAATACGTCTGGTTCAACGGCAAGGTCAAATACACGCTGGCCGACGAAAAGATCGACAAGGCCAACCAGCCGATCTACATCAATAAGTTCGAAGGCAGTGCCACTGACGGCAAATCGATGATCTGGCCGATCAAGCTGTTCCGCGGCAAGCAGCCGTTCGACGCCGAGAACAAGACGCTAACCATCAATCACCTGGCCGGCGCCGACGATACTGCCTACTGGACCAACCTGAACTGGGACAAGGCCATCGCTGCCGGCATGGCCGCCGCAGGCAAGCCGTTCTCCGGCAAGTACGACTTCATCGAGACCATCGGCATGTGGCCGATCACCCACATGGTTGCGCCAAAGGACAAGGCGCTGGGCTGCGCCGACTGCCACAGCAGCAACGGTCGACTCGAAAAGGTCGACGGCATCTACATCCCGGGCCGCGGACGTGACCACCTGGCGCTGCTCGACACCGCCGGCTGGACACTCGCTGCACTCTCGCTACTTGGCGTCATCGGCCACGGCATCGGTCGCATCGTCGCTGCCAAGCGCAAGCAATAAAGGGGAAGAACATGGCACGCGTATACGTCTTCAAACGCTTTGAACGCTTCTGGCACTGGGCTCAGGCCCTGCTGATCATCACCATGCTGGTCAGCGGCTTCGAAGTCCACGGCACCTACAAACTGCTCAGCTGGCACAAGGCGGCTGAACTGCACACCACGGCCGCCTGGGCCCTGATGGGGCTGTGGGTCTTCGCCATCTTCTGGCACTTCACGACCGGCGAATGGCGGCAGTACATCCCGACGACGAACAAGATGATCGACGTCGCGCTGTTCTACGCCTTCGGCATCTTCAGGGGCGAGCATCACCCCTACCTGAAGACCAAGAACCACAAGCACAACCCGCTGCAACGGGTCGCCTATCTCGGCGTCAAGCTGTTCATCAACCCGCTGATCTGGTGCACCGGGCTGTTCTATCTGTTCTACAACCAGCTCGGCGCCATCGGCCTGGGCGGGGTGTCGCTCGGCCTGATCGCCCTGGCCCATACCTTCGGTGCCTTCCTGATGCTGCTCTTTCTGATTGCTCACGTCTATCTGGGTACCGCCGGCCATACGCCGACCGCCCACTTCACCGCCATGATCACCGGCTGGGACGACGATGTGCACGAAGAACCGCAAGGCGCCCAGGCGCAATGAACAGACGAAACACGAGGGGAAAATAATCATGAGTCACAGAAACATCACGCGAAACCTGCTGGCCAGCCTGATCGCCGGCCTGTTCATCCCGCTCGGCGCCCAGGCTGCCGATGCCGAGTTGATGAAAAAAATCGAGGCGATGGCCAAGGAAATCGAGTCGTTGAGAGCCCAGGTCCAGGCCAATCAGGAAGCCAACAAGCAGGCTATCGCCGATGTCCGGGAAGTGAAGGAAAAGGTCCAGAAGAACGAGGACAAGGCGCTCGACAAATGGCTGACGATAGGCGGCGACTACCAGTTCCGCGTCGATAGCCTGAGAGGCGAGACCAAGCCATTTACCGATGTTCAGGGCACCTTCCAGGCTGCTCAGTATTCCGCGATGACGACCGGTACGCCGGCCCTGAGCACGCTGATGACCTTCTCGCAGAACATGTCGGCCGTGCAGACCTACCAGCAGGCACGCGCCTTCATGGGCAATGCGACCAACCAGGCCATCATGGGCGGCCTGAATAACTTTGCTGCGTCGGTTCCGGCCTACAAGCCGGAGAACGCCAGCCTCTATACCAACCGCTTCGGTCTGGACCTGAATGCAAAAGCGACGCAGGACGTTACCGTCACCGCCCGTCTGCTGATGTACAAGACCTTCGGCGCCAACGACGACAGCGCCATCACCAATGGCGGCGCGACGCCGTTCTTCTCCGATCGCGTCGGCGTCTTCGACGGCACGCTCGGCCACATCCCATCGAGCAGCTACCTGAACGTCGATCGGGTCTATGCCACGTGGAGCAACATCGCCGATCAGGACATCTGGTTCTCCGTCGGTCGCCGGCCGTCCACGCACGGCGCCCCGAGCAACCTGCGCAACAACACGCCACGTCCCGGCACCGGCGGAACGCCGGCCCTGCTGGTCGATTACGCCTTCGACGGCATGACCATCGGCTGGGCGCCGGATATCGATGCGCTGCCCGGCGCCTACGGCAAGATCTGCTACGGCCGTGGCTACGAGGCGGGATTCAGCAAGGCGTTGACCAATTCGCTGGAAGATACCGACATGGTCGGCCTCTCCATCGTGCCGATCGACACCGATGCGCTGCGCGTCTGGGCCCAGTACAACCGGGGCATGAATATCTTCGACGCACCGAAGATGGCCAACACCTACTTCGGCACCACCATGCCCAAGACCAACCTGGGCGACATCGACTGGTACGGCCTGGGCGCCATGGGCACCATCAAGCGCGTCGGCCCCGGCGAACTGAACTGGTTCGCCGACGCCGGCCTGAGCGTCACCCACCCGAACGAAAACGTCTCGTCGCAGTTCGGCTTCCAGGGCCTGATGACCGGCGCCTTCTTCAACCCGGAAGCACCGTCCAGCAAGACCGGCAGCGCCATTTACCTCGGCCTGCGCTACGACCTGCCGTCGAAGACCAAGCTCGGTCTGGAATACAACCACGGCTCGAAGAACTGGATCACCTTCGCCCCGGCCTCCGGCGACTCCTGGACCTCCAAGGTCGGCACCCGCGGCAACGTGTATGAGGTTTACGCCATACAGGAACTGGACAGCAAGCCGATTTCATCGCGCTTCGCCAAATCCTTCTTCCGCCTTGGCTTCCAATACTATGATTTCAAATATACGGGTAGCAACAACTGGGTCGGCGCCCCGGTCCGCATGTCTGACGTGAATGGCCAGATGATGACCATGGCACCGCTATCCAAGGCCTACAACGCCTATGCAACCTTCGAAGTGAAATTCTGACCACACCCAATTTAAAGGAGTAACTCATGCGTAAAAGCCTTATCCAACTGATCGTTTCCATCGCACTCGCCGTCGGGGCACTGACCGTTGCCCCGATCGCTTCCGCCGACGACGTGAAGATGGTTGGTGTCGTCACCAAGATCAAGCTGGCCACCGATGGCAAGTCGGCCCAGGCCACTCTGAAGGACGGCAAGAGCGGCGAGTCCGTCACCATCAACATCACCGATGACGAAACCCTGGACAAGTTCAAGGACAAACGTATCCAGGAAGGCGATGAAATCCGCGCCAAGTACGACAACGCCGGCAACAAGAGCAAGTCTTTCAAGAAGACGGCTGGCTGCTGATTCCCCCTGACAGTCAGCCTCAGTGGCGGAGAGGAAACTCTCCGCCACTTCTTTTTTGGTCAGCATCAATTTAATTCTCTGACCAAAGTAATATATTGGCATCTTTCTTTACGCATCCGAAATGCTCGAAATGACCCAGCCACAGGCCTCCTCAGCCACCGAAGCAGCGCAGACTCAACCGGATGAGATGGAAAAACGGATGAAGATCGAGATCCGCGAGATCGGTATTCCACCGCGGCCAACCATCCTCAGCCAGATTGAGCAGGAGACCGCCAAGGAAGAACCGGATTTCATCAATCTGGCCAAGCTGCTCAGCCAGGATGTCGGTCTCTCGGCCAGCCTGATCAAGGTCGCCAACTCCCCCTATTTTTCCTTCGGCAAGAAAGTACCGACCGTCCAGGAAGCCATGCTCGTCCTCGGTCTCAAGCTTGTCGTCCAGACCGTGGCCGGGCTCGCGCTGCAGCAAGTCTTCAAGCACCTCCCCAACATGGAACGCTTCTGGGACAGTTCGGCGACCAATGCCCAGATATCCGGCTGGCTGGCTCGCCAACTCGGCAAGAAATGGGCTATCCGCCTGGAGGATGCCTACACTTTTGCCCTGTTCCGGGACTGTGGCATTCCCGTTCTGTTGAGCCCGTTTCCGGAATACCAGGCGATCCTGGCCCAAGCCAACAATGAGCGGGAGCGCTCCTTCACCGATGTTGAAGATCAGGCGATAGGCCTCAACCATGCAAACGTTGGCGCCGATCTGGCTGAAAACTGGCTGCTACCGGAAGAAACCTGCCTGGCGATTCGTCATCACCACGACGCCAGTATCTTTGCCGATGGATCTGCGCTCATCCCCGAACGCACCAAGGTGCTGATCGCCATCGCCCACCTGGCCGAATATTTGATGCAACAGGAAGCCGGACGTGGCCAGAGCAGCGAGTGGGAAAAACTGGGCCCGGCCTGCCTGACCTGCCTCGACATCGGAAGCGATCAACTCCAGACGCTCTGCGACGAATTCCACATCTCCCGCCAGGACAATTAAGACCGCCGCGCAGACGGCAGCGCGGCCAACACAAGCAGGCGCTAGAATGCTGCCTCACCCCTGCATTCTGTCCGCACCCAATGCTGCTTCAATTCTCGATCACCGGCTGGCTGCCCGTCTGGCAACGCAATTTCCTGGTCTGGCGCAAGCTGGCCCTGCCGTCCATTCTCGGCAATCTGGCTGACCCGCTGATCTACATGCTCGGCCTCGGCTACGGCCTGGGCGCCATGCTGCCGAGCATCGAAGGCCAGCCCTACGTCGCCTTCCTGGCGGCCGGTACCGTTTGCGCCTCGACCATGAACGCCGCCACCTTCGAGGCCCTCTACTCGGCCTTTTCACGCATGCATGTCCAGAAAACCTGGGAAGCCATCCTCAACACGCCGCTCGGGCTGGGCGATGTCGTCGCCGGTGAATTGTTCTGGGCGGCGACCAAATCGCTCTTCTCCGGCGCCGCCATTCTGGTCGTCATCACCGGCATGGGCCTGACCAACGGCCCGCTGATGCTGTGGGCGCTGCCGGCCATCGTGCTGACCGGCCTGGCCTTTGCCGCGCTCGGCCTGATCTGGAACGCGCTGGCACCGAGCTACGATTTCTTCATGTACTACTTCACGCTGTTCATCACGCCGATGACACTGATTTCCGGTGTCTTCTTCCCGACTAACCAGCTGCCCGGCTGGCTGGCCTTCATCGGCCAGTGGCTGCCGCTGGCCCAGGGTGTCGCACTGGTCCGCCCGCTACTGGCCGGGCAGGTGCCGGCCAACGCCCTGATCCACATCATGGCACTGCTCGGCACCGCCGCCGTAGCCTTCACCATCGCGCTGCACCTGACCCGCCGCCGCCTGCTCAAGTAGAATTCGCTAATGGACACCTTGCTCATCATCACCAACTGCCCCGATGAAGAAACCGCCAACGCCATCGCCTTGGCGCTGGTCGAGGCGAAGCTGGCTGCCTGCGTCAATATCCTGCCGCGCGTCCAGTCGATCTTTCGCTGGCAAGGCGTCGTTGAATCGGCAGCGGAAATTCCTCTGTTCATCAAGGCGACCAGTGCCAATTACCCGGCCCTCGAAGCGAAGATTCGCCAACTCCACCCTTATGAAGTACCGGAAATCATCGCCCTGCCGGTTACCCACGGCTTGCCCGCCTATTTGAACTGGGTGACGGCTGAAACGATCCAATGACCATGCGCCTCCTTTTTCTCGTCTTTGCCTTTTTCATCTCGCTGGCCCACGCCGACGAGTTCCTCGATCCGGCCGTCGCCTTCAAGCCGTCAGTGCGCGCCCTTGATGGCCAGACCATCGAGGTCAGCTACGAAATCGCCAAGGGCTATTACCTTTACCGTGACAAATTCCGGGTTCGCGTCGAGGGTGAATCCGTCACGCTCGGTACGCCAAGCTTCCCCAAAGGCAAAGAGCACAACGACGAGAATTTCGGCAAGGTCGAGGTCTATTACAAGACGGTCGCCATCCGCGTGCCGGTCGAACGCGCCCCGAAGGAAGTCCCCTTGGGGGGCATGTCCTCCGGCCCCTTGCCGCTGAAGCTCAATGTGACGGCACAGGGCTGCGCCGATGCCGGTGTCTGCTACCCGCCGCAAACCCAGCCGCTCAGCGTCGAACTGCCTGATCCGGCCAGTGCGCCCGCTTTGGCCCCCGCGGCCACCGAGGGCGACGAAAGCGGCCAGATCGCCTCGACGCTGAAACACGCCGGCTTCTGGGCCAATCTCGCTTTCTTCTTCCTGGCCGGGCTGGGCCTGTCGCTGACCCCCTGCGTCTTCCCGATGATTCCCATCCTGTCCGGCATCATCGCCGGGCAGGGCCACAAGAACTCGCATGCCCGTGGTTTTGCGCTGTCGCTGGCCTACGTGCTGGGCATGGCCGTGACTTATGCCGCCGCGGGTGTCGCCGCCGGCATGACCGGTACGCTGATCTCCAGCGCCCTGCAGAATTCGTGGGTACTCGGCAGCTTCGCGCTGGTCTTCGTCGTGCTGTCATTCTCGATGTTCGGCTTCTATGAACTGCAGTTGCCGACCTCGCTACAGAGCAAACTGTCCGAGGAGTCCGGCCACCTGCAGGGCGGACGCGGCATTGGCGTGTTCCTGATGGGCGCACTGTCGGCGCTGATCGTCGGGCCCTGTGTCGCCGCACCGTTGGCCGGCGCGCTGCTCTACATCGGCCAGACCGGCGACGCCGTACTCGGCGGTACGGCGCTGTTCGTCATGGCACTCGGCATGGGTGCCCCGCTGATCGCCGTCGGTATTGCCGGTGGTTCTCTGCTCCCCAAGACCGGCGCCTGGATGGAAGGCGTCAAGAAAGCTTTCGGCGTATTGCTGCTGGCCACCGCCGTCTGGCTGGTTTCGCCTGTCATGCCGCCCGTGGTGTCGATGCTGGCCTGGTCGATGCTGCTGATCATCCCGGCCATCTACCTGCATGCCCTCGACCCGCTGCCGCCGCACGCCAAGGGCTGGTCGCGTTTCTGGAAAGGCATCGGTATCGTCATGCTGCTGACCGGCGCCGCGCTGCTGATCGGCGCCCTGTCCGGCAGCCGCAACCCGCTGCAGCCGCTGGCCGGCCTGCGCGGCCAGGCCATGGCAGCCGAAGAGAAGCGCCTGCCGTTCGAGCGCGTCGCCTCACTGCAGGCGCTGGAAGAAAAACTGAAGGCCGCCGGCCAACCGGTCATGCTCGATTTCTACGCCGACTGGTGTGTGTCGTGCAAGGAGATGGAGCAGCTCACCTTCACCGACCCCGCTGTGCAGGCCAAACTCGCCGGCTTCAAGCTGCTGCAGGCCGACGTCACGGCCAACAGCGAAGACGACAAGGCGCTGCTCGCCCGTTTCGGCCTGTTCGGGCCGCCGGGCATCATCTTTTTCGATGCCAATGGGCAGGAAACCAGGAAAGTACGCATTGTCGGCTTCCAGGATGCCGCCCAGTTCCTGAAATCGGTGCAGCAGGCAGCCAGCGCCGGCTAAAGCTCCCGCGACGGCGCACTGCGAATCGCGTGGCGCAGGCTGACAATGCCGAATACGGCGCCGACCACCGAACCAGCCAGCACATCGAGCGCCACATGCTGACGCGTCGCCACCGTTGACCACAGAATCGCCAGGCAATGCAGCCAGATCAGCCAGCGTGCCACCTGCGGTACGCCGATCGCCCTGATCAGCCGATCAAGCCAGATGGCGGCAAATACCGCCGCGGCGACATGCAGGGAAGGGCAGGCGTTGCCACTGGCATCGACATCCTTGATCATCGCCATTTGCGGATAAAGGCGCCAGTCGATGCCGGCCGGTGGCACCCCGGTCGGAAACAGCCAGAAAATGCCAAGGCAAAACAGGCACATCGCCGCCATCCACAAACCGAACATGATCAGTGGCCGGAATTCCTTGAGCAAAGCCGCTGGCAACGAAACGTAAATCCACAGCGAAGCGTAAACCGGGAAAGCCTGCGCCGTCACCGGAATCCACCGGTCAAGCATGGTCAGAGGCATGACCGTCGGTGGAAACAGCGGACTACGCAATACCCCGAAATAGGCCCAGAAAAAGAGCATCATGAAGGCGGCCGTACCGACGGCCTTGAGCGGCATCAGATAGACCATGCGGGACGCGATCTGGCGTGTCCAGTGCGTTCTGGAGAGTGGGCGCATCGATAATTCGAACAGCCTGGAGGAATGAATGAGCAGCATGGTAGCAAATCACTTCGCCATGACCGAAATTTGCCATGAATGGACAAGACGTTTCGGGCAAATCTTTGGAAAACATGGGCTTTCAGCTAAAATTGGCAAGCTATGGATTCGATTGGCCTGATTCGCGATTTTCTCAAGGACCGCCTTGGTGTCGAGCCGGAAAACGTTGTTTCCGGTGCGGTGCTGGCCGACCTGGGCGTCGACTCGCTAATGATGCTTGAACTGATGTTCGAATTCGAAGATCGTTTTGGCATCAAGCTTTCCAGTGACCTGAAAACCCCCCGGACGGTTGGCGAGATGGTCACGCTGATGGACGGGTTGTATTCCCAGTCGAAGAGTTAAGGCATGAGCCAGCGGCGGGTTGCGATCACTGGCCTCGGGCTGGTCAGTCCTTATGGCGGTAACACCGACGATTTCTTTACGCGCCTGTGCGCCGGCCAGTCGGCGGTCGGCCATCTGCTGACCGACGATGTGCCACGCCCGCTCTCCATCCCCTTTGTCAGCTGTTCTGGCTTCGATCCCGATGTCGCGCTCGGCAAGCCGCTGGCCAGCATGATGGACCGCTTCGCCCAGCTTGGCATGGCGGCGGCCTTTGAGGCCTGGGACAACGCCGGCCTGGCGCGCCAGGCGGACGGCGAATCCCGCGACGACTGGGGTGTCGCCTGGGGGACGGCGCTGGGCGGCACACTGGCTTACGAAAAAGGCTACCGCGAGCTGTGGCAGCAAGGCCGTGAACGCCTGTCGCCACTGACGGTCATACTCGGCATGAACAATGCGGCAAATGCCCACATGTCGATCCAGCTCGGGCTGGGTGGCGTCAGCATGAGCCATACCGTGGCCTGTGCCTCATCGGCCATCGCCATCGGCGAAGCTTTCCGTCGCGTCCGTAGCGGCGAGGCGACGATCATGCTCACCGGCGGCTCCGACGTGCCGCAGGCCTACGGCGTTGCCCGCGCCTGGGAAGCCTTGCGCGTCATGGCGCCTGGCGACGCCGAGACTTCTGCTGTCGCCTGCCGGCCGTTCTCGGTCGACCGGCGCGGCCTGGTGCTGGGCGAGGGCGGCGCTGCCTTGGTGCTCGAAGACTGGGAGCACGCCATTGCTCGCGGCGCCCGGATTCATGGTGAGATTGTGGGCTATGGCACCAGTTGCGACCACAGTCATCTGGTTCGTCCGGAAGCGGCTGGCCAGGTGCGCGCCCTGCAACTGACGCTGGCCGATGCCGGTCTGAACCCCGGCGAAATCGACTACGTGAATGCCCACGGCACCGCGACGACCGAGGGCGACCCGGTTGAAATCACCGCGCTGAAGACAGTTTTCGGTAATCATGCCGAGCGTCTGGCAGTCAGTGCAACCAAGTCGATGCACGGCCATTCGCTGGGCGCTGCTGCCGCCATCGAAGCCATTGCGACCGTGCTTGCGCTGCGTGAGCAGACTGTTCCACCCACCGCCCATCTGGCGCAACTGGATCCGGCGTGCACTGGCGTCGACCACGTCACCACTGCCCGGACCGGCCAGCCGCTGCGGGCAGCATTATCCAACTCCTTCGCCTTTGGCGGCAGCAACGCGGTGCTCGCGTTCCGTGCCGTCGTCCAGTAAAACCACGGAAGCACCACCATGTCTGAAGCCTTTACCCCGGAAGCTGTCGAAGCCCTGTTGCCGGAAGTCGCTGCACTGATCATTTCGGCGCTCAATCTCGACATGGCACCGGGTGAAATCGAGGCTGACGCGCCCCTGTTCGGAGATGGCCTCGGCCTCGATTCGATCGACGTGCTCGAAATCGCGCTGGTCATTTCCAAGCAGTATGGCTTCCAGTTGAAGTCCGACAACGAGGACAACATCCGTATCTTTTCCTCGCTGCGCGCCCTGACTGCTCACATCGCTAGCCAGCGAACCAAATGACCATCACCACGGGCCAGTTGTTGCGCGGCCTGGCCGTGGTCGTCTTTCTCGTGCTGTGGGCCGTGCTGGCCCATTTCGGCAGCGCTGGCGAGAGCTCGGCCGATCTCTCCGTGCTGCTTGGCGTCGCCCCCATTGTTACCGCCCTCGGCCTGATGCTCTGGCGCACCACCCATCCTGTCTTGATCGGCAGCGGCATCGTGCTCATGCTCGGCGGACTGACCTGGCTATGGCCGACGATGCGTCAGAACATCCCGCTACTTTTCTTCATCCAGCACCTGGGCACCAATCTGGCGCTCGGCACGCTGTTTGGTCGCAGCCTGCTGGGTAGCGGCGAAGCCTTGATCACCCAACTGGCCAAAGCCGTGCATCACGGTGAAATTTCCGAGCACAAACGGCGTTACACGCGCAAGGCTACGTTAGCCTGGACGCTGTTTTTCCTCGGCAACGCGCTGATCTCCACCATCCTCTGGTTGCTGGCGTCGCAATCCGCCTGGTCAGTCTTCGCCAACCTGCTGTCGATGCCGTTGCTGGCAGCCATGTTTATCGCCGAGCACTTCTGGCGGGTAGTCGCTTTGCCGCCGGAAGAGCGGCCAAGCATTGCCCAAGTGGCCCGCGCCTATCGCATGCACGGCAAGCAGACACCGCCGGCCAAGCCGTCATGACCAGCGCGCCGCTGCTCGCCCACAAAGATCCCGAGGCAGTCTTCGCCTGGCGCCCGGACGGCCCGGTCAGCGTTGGCGAATATCTGGCCGATGCTGCGGCGCTGGCCGGTCAACTGCCAGCCACCGGCTACCTGCTCAACCTGTGCCACGACCGTTACCGCTTCGCGGTTGGCTTTGCCGCCGGCCTGCTGCGCGGCATGACCAGCCTGCAACCCTCATCGCAATCGGCCGAGACTCTGCGCCGCCTGCAGGCCGATTATCCGGGCCTCGTCTGCCTGTGCGACGGGGATACAGAAACGCTGGATCTGCCCTGCCTCGACTTTCCCGACCTGGCCGTTCCCCGGGGGGAATTCCTGCAGGGTGCAGGCAACCGGAAAAACGAGCCAAAAACGGAATTTTCTGCCCCGCAGATTCCGGCCGACCACGTTGCCGCCATCCTGTTTACCTCCGGTTCAACCGGCCTGCCGCAAGCCCAGCCCAAGACCTGGAAAAAGTTAGTACAGAACGGCCGGGCCGAGGCCATCGCGCTTGGCCTTGACCGCCAGCCGCACGCCATCGTCGGCACCGTGCCGGTCCAGCACAGCTACGGTTTTGAATCGACCTTCCTGCTCGCCCTGCACGGTGGCGGGGCTTTCTGGGCCGGCAAACCCTTCTTCCCGCAGGACATCGCCACGGCGCTCGACGCCGTGCCGCAGCCGCGCCTGCTGGTCACCACGCCTTTCCATTTGTCGACCCTGCTCGCCGCCGGCCTCGACCTGCCACCGGTCGACCTGCTGCTCTCGGCCACCGCACCACTGTCGACGACACTGGCCGCCGAAGCCGAAGCCCGCACCGGCGCTCCCTTGCTGGAAATCTATGGCTCGACCGAATCCGGCCAGCTGGCCAGTCGACGCACCACCGACGGTCCGGTCTGGACGCTGCTGCCTGGCGTCCGCCTGGAAACGGAGGACGACAGGACCATTGCCTGCGGTAACCATGTCGAAGGACGTGTCGCGCTTTCCGATCTGATCGAACTGCTGCCCGAGCACCGCTTCCTGCTGCATGGGCGCCACGCCGACCTGATCAACATCGCCGGCAAACGCACCTCGCTGGCCTATCTGAACCACCAGCTCGGCGCCGTGCCCGGTGTCATCGATGGCACCTTCTTCCTGCCCGACGAGGCAGGTCCGGATGGCATTACCCGCCTCACGGCCTTCGTCGTGGCCCCAGGGCTGAGCGCGCGGCAAGTCACCGTCGCCCTGCGCGAACGGATCGACGCCATTTTCCTGCCGCGACCGCTGGTGCTGGTCGACGAACTGCCGCGCAACAGCACCGGCAAGCTGCCGCGCGGCGAACTGCAGGCGCTGTATGCCGAAAAGGTCAGCCATGGCTGATTTTCACTGGATCGTCCCGGACAACCACCCGGCCTTCGCCGGCCATTTCCCCGGCAAACCCATCGTGCCGGGCGTCGTGTTACTCGACCGGGCCATTCTGTTCGCCGAACAACTGCTCGGCCAGCCCAATCTGGCCTGGCAGGTCGGCAATGCCAAATTCTTCAGTCCGGTCGGCCCGGGCGAAAACCTGATTTTCGCACTGGAAGCGAAGGCCAGCGGCAGCATCGCCTTCACCGTTCGCGCCGCCGATCGCGATGTGGCCTCGGGCAGCCTGAAACCGCCAACGCCATGAGCGAGAAAAGCGAGTCCGACTGGTTACGTCAGCAGGAGCGCAGCAATCTGGTCATCCTGAAGCTGATGGTGTGGATTTCGCTGACCTTCGGCCGGGCCATCGGGCGCATCGTGCTCTACGGGATCGCCGCCTATTTCGTGCTGTTCTCACCCAAGGCCCGCCGTTTCAGCCGCGACTACCTGCACCTGGCGCTGAATCGCTGGGCCGAATGGGCGGACGGCTTTCGCCATGTGTTCAGCTTCGCGAGCACGATCCACGACCGCATCTACCTGCTCAATGATCGTTTCGACCTGTTCGATATTGAGGTGATCGGCGCCGAAGCAATCAATGAAGCCGCCCGCAGCCATCCTGGCGCCTTGCTGATCGGCGCTCATCTCGGTAGTTTCGAGGTATTGCGCGCCGTCGGCCGCGGCAGGGAAGGGCTGAAGGTGGCGATGGTGATGTATGAGGAAAACGCCCGCAAGATCAACGCCACGCTGGAAGCGATCAACCCGGCGGCCAGCCAGGACATCATCCCGCTTGGCCGCATGGACTCGATGTTGCAGGCGCGCGACCGACTGGACGAGGGCTACGTCGTCGGCATGCTGGCTGATCGCGGGCTCGGCGGCGACCCAACGGTCGACTGCGAGTTTCTCGGCAAACCGGCCCCGTTTCCACTCGGCCCTTTCCGCATGGCCGCCATGCTGCGCCGACCCGTTTTCTTCATGACCGGCCTCTACCTTGGCGGCAACCGCTACCAGCTGCACTTCGAGCCTCTGGCCGATTTTTCGCAGACCCCGCGTGAAGAGCGCGAGGCGGCAATCCGCAGCGCCATGCAGCACTACGCCGACCGGCTGACCCATTTTTGCCATCTGGCGCCGTACAACTGGTTTAATTTCTTCGATTTCTGGCAGAAAAAATGATCAAACGACTACTTGGCGGTCTGTTTATATGCGCCCTCGCCTTGCCGGCCAGCGCCGCATTCGATGTTGGCCAGCTGATGAGCGACCTGGCCAAACACAAGGGTGGCAAGGCTAAATTCGTAGAGAAAAAATACATTTCGCTACTCGACAAGCCCGTCGTCTCGACCGGCGAAATGACCTACACCGCGCCCGACCGTCTGGAAAAACGGACGCTGACGCCCAAAGTCGAAACCCTGCTGCTCGACAAGGACATCCTGTCCATCGAACGCGAGAAGCAGAAACTGAGCATCAACCTGGCCAATCAGCCGGAGGCACTGGCCTTCGTGGACAGCATCCGCGGCACTCTCGCCGGCAACCGGGCGGCGCTGGAAAAAAATTATGCGCTCTATCTGTCTGGCAACTCGGACAAGTGGGTGCTGACGCTGCTGCCCAGCGAGCAAAAAATCGCCGCCATGGTCCAGCGCATCACGGTCAGCGGCAGCAAGAATCAAGTCCGCAATATCGAATATCTGCAGGCCGACGGTGACCGCTCAGTGCTGAGCATCGATCCGATCGAAACCCAATGACCCGACCGGCCGGCCGTGCTCTGCTGATCTGGCTGTTGGCCATGCTGGCCGGGGGGCTGGTCGTCTGGAACAGCCATTTCTCGGCCGACATGTCCTTCTTCCTGCCAGCCAAGCCAAGTGCTGAACAGCAGGTACTGGTCGACCAGCTCAAGGAAGGGGTCGTTTCCCGCCTGCTGATGGTTGCTATCGAAGGCGGCGATGCAGGGCAACGGGCGACTGCCTCGCGCGACCTGCGCGGTCGACTGCAAAAACTGCCCGATTTCGCTTCGGTGCAGAACGGCGAGACCGCCAGCCTGGATGCCGACCGCGATTTTCTGTTCCACCACCGCTACCTGCTCAGCCCGGCCGTCAAGCCGGAGCGTTTCACGGTAGACGGCCTCCACGACGCTGTGGCCAACAGCATCGACCTGCTCGCCTCACCGGCTGGCATGATGCTGAAGCCCTTCTTGGCGCGCGACCCGACCGGCGAACTGGTCGAGATGCTGTCCGGCCTCAACGCCGGCGCCCAACCGAATGTCAGTGATGGCGTCTGGGCCTCGCGCGATGGCGAACGCGCCATGCTGCTGATCCAGACGACCGCCCTCGGCTCCGATACTGACGGTCAGGAAAAGGCCATCGACCTGATCCGCAGCCAGTTCTCGGCAGGCACGCCCGGTGGCGAACTGAAGGTGCAGCTCTCCGGCCCCGGCCTGTTCGCGGTCAAATCGCGGGAAACCATCAAGGCGGAAGTCAGCCGGCTATCCACGATCAGCACATTGGCCATCATCGCAGTGCTCTTCTTCGTCTATCGCTCGGCTCGCCTGATGACGCTCGGCCTGTTGCCGGTCGTCAGCGGCGCACTGGCCGGCATCGTCGCGGTCAGCCTGGCTTATGGCACGGTCTTCGGCATCACCGTCGGCTTCGGCTCGGCGTTGATCGGTGAGGCAGTCGATTACTCGATCTACTATTTCGTCCAGTCCAGCCGGCTCGGCGTCGATCAATGGCGTGAACGCTTCTGGCCAACCATCCGGCTCGGCGTACTGGCCTCGATTTTTGGTTTCGCCGCGCTGCTTTTTTCCGGCTTCCCCGGCCTTTCACAGCTCGGACTCTATTCGCTGAGCGGCGTTCTCACTGCCGCGCTGGTCACCCGTTTCATCCTGCCGCCGCTGGCCGGACAAAATTTTGCCATGCGTGACCTCAGTCATCTCGGCCCGGTGCTCAAGCGCAGCATCACCATGCTGCAAGCGCTGCGCTGGCCAGTACTCCTCCTGACCCTGGTTGCGACGGCCTTTCTCGCCGCCAACCACGATCACCTGTGGCACCCGAACCTGTCGGCGCTAAGTACGGTCAGCGCCGAAGATGGCGCCGTCGACCAGGCCCTGCGCGCCGACATTGCCGCCCCGGATTCCCGCTACATGGCAGTCATCACTACTGAAAACCGCGAAGCCGCGCTGCAGGCAGCCGAACGCGCCGGGCATCAACTCGACGGCCTGATCGCCCAAGGCATTATCGGTGGCTACGACAGCCCGGCTCGCTTCCTGCCCAGCCAGGCCATGCAGACCAGTCGCCGCGCCAGCCTGCCGACAAGCGACGAACTGCAATCCCGCCTGCAAGCGGCACTGACCGATTCGCCACTGGCTGCCAACAAGCTGGGGGGCTTCATTGAAGACGTGGCCAAAGCCAGGGAGCAAGGCAGCCTGAGCCGCGAAACGCTGAATGGCACCAGCCTGGCCTTGGTGGTCGATTCGCTGCTGCTCCAACGCCCGAACGGCTGGAGCGTACTGCTACCGCTGCGCCCGCCCGGTGGCGACAAGGGGATCGATATCGCCATCGAACCGGTACGTGCCGCGCTGGCCGGCAGCGGCGCCTTGTTCATCGACATGAAAAACGAGTTCGACACGCTGTACAACGACTACCTGCACGAGGCGACACTGCTCTCGCTGGCCGGTTTCGCCGCTATCGTCGTGCTGCTGGCGGTCACGCTGCGCTCCCCCCGGCGGCTGGCCACCGTGCTGTTGCCGCTGCTGATTGCCGTCGTGCTGGTCATCGCCGGCCTGCATCTGGCTGGCGAGCGACTACACCTGCTGCACCTGATCGGTATGCTGCTGATCGTCGCCGTCGGCTCCAACTATGCACTGTTCTTCGACCGGGCCGCCAACGGGGAAGGGCTGGACAGCCCGACGCTGGTCTCGATGACCGTCGCCAACCTGACCACGGCCATCGGCTTCGGCACCCTGGCCTTGTCCAACGTGCCGGTACTGCACGCCGTCGGCGCCACGGTCGGGCCGGGTGCGGTACTCGCCTTGCTGCTCTCGGCCTGCTTTGTCGGGAAAAAACAGCCAGGCGTTTCACGTGGAACCGAGGCATGAGCCTGCGCAGCGTGACCCGACAAAGCGGTGCCGACACGCTGCTCGTCCTGCTCCCCGGCGCCTACATGACGCCCGAGCACTACGCCGAACACTTCTTCCCGGTCATTGAACAACGGGGCGTACGGCTCGATCTGCTCGCCGTTGATCTCGGCCTCGATGCGGTGTCCGCTGGCGAAGCCATACCGGCCATCATCGAGCAAATCCTCCGTCCGGCCCGCCAGACCTACCGACGCGTCTGGCTCGGCGGCATTTCGCTCGGCGGCCTGCTGGCGCTCAGCCTGAACGCCGACCACCCCGGTGAAATCGACGGCCTGTGCCTGATCGCCCCCTATCCGGGCAGCCGGCTGACGACCAACGCCATCGCCCGGGCCGGCGGCCTCGACGCCTGGCAACCGACGCCGGCCGAACAGGGCGACCCCGAATTCCGCCTGTACCACTGGCTCAAGGCACCGCCGGCCGACCTGCCTGTCTTTGTCGGCCACGGCAGCGAAGACCGTTTCGCCGCTGGCATGCAAGCCATCGCCGAACGCTTCCCGGTTGCCGCCCGTGACCTCGTGGCCGGCGAACACGACTGGCCGGCCTGGCGCCGTTTGTGGGAACATTTCCTCGATCGCGGCCACTTTACTGCCTGACCATGCCGACACCCTGGAAGCCGACTCCTGCCATTCAAGCCACCCTGGCCATCCACGCCGGGGCTGCCGTCGGCTGCCTGATCGCGCCGGCCGTCTGGCCGTGGGCACTCGGCGCACTGGTCATCAACCACGCGGTGATCACCACGGCTGGCCTGCTGCCGCGCTCTACGCTGCTCGGTCCCAATCTCACCCGCCTGCCGGCCGCCGCCATCGCTCATCGCGAAGTAGCGATCACCATCGACGACGGCCCCGATCCGGAAGTCACGCCGCAGGTGCTCGACCTGCTCGACGCCGCCGGCGCCAAGGCCACCTTTTTCTGCATCGGCTGGCGGGCCCGCGAAAATCCGGCGCTGTGTCGCGAAATCGTCGCCCGCGGCCATCAGGTCGAAAACCACGGCGACAGCCATTCCAAGGTCTTCGCCTTTTTCGGCCCGCGCCGCATGAAAGCCGACGTCGCCGCCGGGCAGGCCACGCTGGCCGGCATCACCGGCCAGACACCACGCTACTTCCGCGCCACGGCCGGCCTGCGCAATCCCTTCCTCGACCCGGTGCTACACCAGCTCGGGATAAAGCTCGCCGCCTGGACGCGCCGCCCCTACGACACCCGCTGCGGCGACCCGGATACGGTGTTCGAACGCCTGACCCGCGACCTCGGCCCCGGCGACATCCTGCTCATGCACGATGGCCATGCCGCCCGCACAGCGGACGGCCAGCCGGTTATCCTTGCCGTCTTGCCGCGCCTGCTTGCCACGCTGCGCGAAAGACAACTCAACCCCGTCACGCTGAACGACGCCACCTCATGACCAAGCGTTTCCTCAGAACCCTGCTCGACGATGCCAGTCGCCCCTTCATCGGCGGCGGTCATTTCGCCTACCACTACGCGCGCGGCAAGCTGTCCTCCGACAGCATCTTCCGCGAAATCCTCAAGCGCGGCCTGTTCCCTACCGAAGGCCGTTACCTCGACCTCGGCTGCGGCCAAGGCAGCCTGTTCGCCTGGCTGCTCGCCGCCCGCAAGCAGTACGATGCCGGCAACTGGCCGAAGGACTGGCCGGCGGCGCCGAAAGCGCTGCGCCTGCGCGGCATCGAACTGATGCAGAAGGACGTCGATCGCGCCGCCCGCGCTTTCGGCGCCGATCATCCGGTCGTCCGCATAGAACAAGGCGACATGACCACGGCCGATTTCGGCCAGGCCGACGTGATCACCATCCTCGACGCCCTGCATTACTTCGATCATGCCCACCAGAAGGACGTGCTGAAGCGTATCCGCGCCGCACTGCCGCCCGGCGGCCTGTTCCTCACCCGCGTCGGCGACGCCTCGGCCGGGCTGCCGTACCACCTGTGCAACTGGGTCGACCACGCCGTCACCTTCGCCCGGGGCCACCGCCTGCCGCGCCTCTATTGCCGGCCGCTGGCCGAATGGATCGCGCTGCTGCAAAGCCTGGGCTTCACGGTGGAAACCGACCCGATGAACGACATCAAGCCCTTCGCCAACGTCATGCTGGTCTGCCGCGTACCTGCCTGATCCAATGCGCCGTATCGTCGTTCCCGCCCTGTTGACGGCCGTCCTGCCGCTGCCCCCCGACATGGCCCGCCGGGCCGACGGCAAGACCGCCACCGCCTGGCCGACCTCGCTCGGCGAGGCCGAAGTCCGCAAGCGCATCACGCGCCTGATGCCGGCCTCCGCCAAGGACAAGGCCGGCTGGGCCGAAGACCTGCACACCGCCTTCAAGACGCTGGAGGTACCCCACGCGACACAGACCTACTGCGCGGCAATGGCCATCATTGAGCAGGAATCCAGTTTCCAGGCCGACCCGGTGGTGCCCGGCCTGCCCAACATCGTGCGCCGCGAGCTGGAAACACGGGCCGGGCGCTACGGCGTGCCGTCACTGATCGTCACCGCCGCGCTGAGCAAGAACTCACCAAGCGGCAAGAGCTACAACGATCGCATCGACGCGCTGAAGACCGAAACCCAGCTCAACGACCTGTTCGAGGACATGATCGGCGAACTGCCTTTCGGCCGCCAGCTGTTCGCCGACTACAACCCGGTGCGCACCGGCGGCCCGATGCAGGTCAGCGTCGAATTCGCCAGCCAGCATGTCAAGGAACGCAGCTACCCGTACCCGATCGCCAAAAAGCTGCGCAACGAGGTATTCACCCGGCGCGGCGGCGTCTATTTCGGCAGCGCCATCCTGCTTGACTACGAAGTGCCCTACGACGCCATCGTCTATCGCTTCGCCGATTTCAATGCCGGCCGCTACAGCAGCCGCAACGCCGCCTTCCAGCTGGCACTCGGCAAGGTCAGCGGCAAAGCGCTGATCCCGGACGGCGACTTGCTGCGCTACGAAAACGGCCAGCCGGCCGCTGTCCCGAGTAGCGTCGAAGAAGCCGCCATCGGCCTGGCCGCCAAGCTCGACATGAGCCGCCCGCAAATCCGCCGCGACCTGCTGCTGGAAAAAACCGCCGCCTTCAGCCGTAGCCCGTTGTTCAACCGCCTCTTCGAACTTGCCGAAAAGCAGGGCAAACCCATGCCCCGCCAGGCCATCCCCCAGATCGACTTGAAGAGCCCGAAAATCACCCGCAAGCTGACGACCGAATGGTTCGCCCGGCGGGTCGAAGGACGCTACAAGGCCTGTTTGGCGCGTGGCGTCTGGTAGACCGCCGCTCCCGCTTCAAAAATAAACCTGGGCCAGCCCGTAGGCCACGATGGTTGAGGTAATCACGCCGATCCAGCCGGGAATCATGAAGCTGTGGTTGAGCAGGTACTTGCCGATGCGCGTCGTGCCGCTGCGGTCCATGTTGATTGCCGCCAGATCGCTTGGGTAGAAGGCAAAGAAGAAGTAGGCGTAGCAGGAGGGCATCAGGCCAAGCAGGAGCTGAGGACTCAAGCCGAGGGCGAGGCCGAAGGGCAGCATGATGGTCAGCGTCGCCGCCTGGCTCTTGACGAAGGCCGACACCGCGAACATGGCCAGCGCAAAAGTCCATGGTGCGTACTCGACCATGTGCTTGATGTTATCGACCAGGAAGGCCTCGTTGGCCTTGACGAAGGTGTCGCTCATCCAGGCGATCCCGAAGATCGACACGACAGCGATCATGCCGGCAGTGAATACTTCCGACCTGGCAATAGCCGCCGCCTTGACGTCGGCCGCGAACAGGATGAAAGCGCCAAAGGCCAGCATGACCAGTTGAACCACCGTCGTCATCGGGATTGGCTTGCCCTTGGCCAGCGGCAAGACGGCCGGGTAAAGCGCGAGCGCCACGATGGTCAGGATGCCGGTGAAGAACAGCACCACCGACAGACGGGCCGATTTGGGCAGCGTCTTGTCTAGCGTCGTCACCGACATTTCGACCGAGGCGCGGAAATCAGGGTCCTTCATGCGCTCCTGAAATTCCGGATCCTTGTCCAGATCGAGACCACGATTCATGCTCCAGAAGGCCGCGGCCAGCACGCCGATGATGCCAGCCGGCAAGGTCACCATCAGGATTTGCGCCAGCGTCACCGGCGCATCGGTCTTCGCCGTCATGGCCAGAAAGGTCGTCACGGCCGCCGCCACCGGGCTGGCCGTGATGCCCATCTGCGACGCCACGCTGGAAATCGCCATCGGCCGTTCCGGGCGGATTTTGGTCTTCAGCGCGACATCGGCAATCACCGGCAGCAGCGAATAAACGGCGTGGCCGGTGCCGACGCACACCGTCAGCAAGAACGTGGACAGCGGCGCGAGAATGGTGATCTGCTGCGGATGCTTGCGCATCAGACGCTCTGCCTGCTGGACCAGCCAGTCCAGTCCGCCAGCCACCTGCAAGGTCGCCGAGGCGGTCACCACGGCGAGAATGATCAGCATCACCGTAATCGGCGGCTCCGATGGTGCAACCCGGAAGCCGAAGCTCAGCACCGCGACGCCCAGCCCGCCAATCAGACCCAAGGCCACCCCGCCACGACGGATACCGATCAGGATCGCCGTCAATACCAGCGCAAACTGAATCCAGAAATCAAACATGATGTTCCCCTTAAGCAAACGCTTATATGTTGCAGCGCAACATTTTCAAGCCACTATGCCACAGGGGAAAAGGCCGCAACAGGCAGGCCGGGGGGAAAATCTGCAGGTCGGTTGACCTGGATCAGGCAAAGCAGGCGATCCAGAGGCCAAGCGGGGAATAGCGCGAAAACTGCAGGATTTTTCAGGCACGCCACAATCCATTCGCCAAATCATTGATGGCGATATCGCGTGAATAGTTTCAAACCTACTTGAACTTGACCCCCACACTCGGCATGCCGGGTAGACCTTCGTAGCTGACCTGGATATGCATGCCCGGCCTGGGCGGCATCAAGGGGGTGAAGGACCCGAGACTGAGCAGGTCGCCGGCCTTGAGTTTGCCGCCGTCGCGGGCAATGTCGCGGGCCAGCCAGATCACGGCATTCAGCGGGTGATCGAGGATGGCAGTCCCCGGCCCGCGGGCGAGTTCCTTGTTGCCGTCGGCCGCATCACGAACGACGACCGACATGCTGGCCAGCGCCTCGAGGTGGGCTGCCGTGGGTGTCACCGGCTGGCCAAGAACGCCGAGGCGGGTACCGGCATTGATGGCGGTCAGGGTGGCCCCGTTGATGGTCTCCTTGGGGTCGAGCAGCAGGTCGGGCAGTTCGATGAACGGAATGATCCTGCTGATGTGTTGCAGCACCTCAGCCGGCGTCTGCGCCTGATTGATGCCTTCATCCTTGACCTCGACCACGAGGTCCGCTTCGAACACCGGCCGGGTACCGAATTTGGCCGGCAGTTCGACACCGTCACTGACCAGCATTTTCTCGAACAGGGTGCCGCGTACCGGGGCGTCGGTGCCGAAGCGTTTCTGCACGGCAGTGTTGGTCAGACCGGCCTTGTAGCCGACGACCCGGCCCTGGGTCCTGGCGAATTCACCGATCAGCAGTTGCCGCCCGCAGGCAGCGTCGGCCATGCTCATGTCCTTGTCCAGGCCGCTGGCCGGAGTCATCTCCTGCCATTGGCGGGCAATACCCGACATGGTTTCGGGCGAGGGACAGGCGGCATGGGCGCTGCCGATGACCACCGAGATCAGGGAAAAACAGAGAGCATGGCGCATGGGGAATCTCCTGTGCGATGGCCGGGGCAGGGTACCGACCGTAGCTTCATCATAATCGACTGTTGTAGCTATCGCCGGCAAGCCTTCAGCGCATCAGCCGCCCGGCGCTGCCGACGATGGTCACCTCGACAAAATGTGATCCCAGATGACTGCCTTTGCCGTAATCAACGACAAAGCCGCCGCTATCGTAATTGCGCAGCCCACCAAGGGCGGCGACCAGTTTTTCCCTGGTCGGCTGCGGACCGGCCTGCCGTAGTGCCTCCGCCATGACCTTGGCTGCGATGTAGCCTTCAAGCGAAGTGTAGGTCGTTCCGCTTTTCGGCGCCGCATCGGCCGGCAAGGCCAGAAACTCCCGAGCAACAGGCGTTATGCCGTTCCATGGATAAGGCATGACCTGGGCAATCGCGACGCCAGCAGCCGACTGGCCCAATTCGGCCTGCAAGGCCTTGTAACCGACGACCGACAAAGCAAAGAACTGCGACTGCTTGCCGGCCTGGCGCATCTCGCGCACAAAAGCGGCGGTCGGCTTGTAAGTGCTGATCATCACGACCCCCTGTGGATCGACCGCACCGATTGCGCGCACCGCTTCGTGAACATCGTTCTTCGTCTTGTCGAACGACCCAACGGCAACCGTCTTCAGGTTGCGCTTGGCCAACGCCTTTTCCACGCCAGCCAGGCCGGACCGCCCGAAGGCGTCATCCTGATAGAAAACCGCAATCCGGTTGATGCCCAGCGTGGTCAGCTGATCGATGATTTTCTCCGTTTCATCGCCATAACTGGCGCGCAGCCAGAAAGTCGTCGGCGACTTCTGTGCCCGCAGTTCGTCCGAACCGGAATAGGGCGCCAGCGACGGAATACCGCGTTCGTTGATCAGCGGCATCAAAGCGCCGTAATTGGCTGATCCGAACATGCCGATGAAAGCAAAAACGTCTTCCTGATCGAGCAGCTTTTTCGCGTTCTCGACACTGCGCTCGACCACATAGCCGTCATCCAGCGTCACCAACTCGATACGTCGACCGTGGATGCCGCCCCGCGCATTCAGCACCTTGAAATAAGCCAGCATGCCGTCCCGGTATTCGGTACCCAGCTCTGCCAGCGCACCGCTTAGCGGCAATGACTGGCCTAGGCGAAGTGACGTGGACTGAGCCTGAGTCGCACCGCTGAAAAGCATTGCCAGCAAAAACAGGGGGGTAAGAATGTATTTCAGTAACTTGGGCATGCTGTCTCCTGATGATTATTGAATATGCCCGGCAGTCTGGACCTTAACCAGCCGGAATATTGTCGTTTGGATGACAGTCGGCGGCATTTCCGGGGCCTCTGTTAAAATCTATGCTTCCCGTATCGGACCTGACCGTGAACCCGCTGCTTCTTTCCGCTTACACCGTCACTACCAGCCTCGGCCGGGGGCTTGAAGCCACGCGCGAAGCACTGCGCAATGGGCGAAGCGGGCTGGTCCCGTGTGCTTTCGAAACGGTACAGCTCGCCACCTGGATCGGCGAAGTCGCTGCGGTCGACGACGAAAAACTGCCGGCAGCGCTGGCCGATTACGATTGCCGCAACAATCGGCTGACGCAGATGGGGCTGGAAACGGACGGTTTCGCCGACCGCGTCCGCGAGGCCATCGCCCGTTACGGCAAGACCCGGGTTGGCATCTTCCTCGGTACCAGCACGGCCGGCATCCTGCAGACCGAACTGGCCTATCGCCGCCGCGACCCGGAAACCGGCGCGCTGCCAGACGATTTCCATTACCGTACGACGCACAACTCCTTTTCGCTGGCCGAATTCACACGCGAATATTTCGGGCTGGAAGGCATGGCAATGGCCATTTCAACGGCCTGTTCGTCGAGCGCCAAGGTCTTTGCCGCCGCCGCCCGCCAACTGGAACTCGGCACCATTGATGCCGCCATCGTCGGCGGCGTCGATACGCTGTGTTTGACCACCCTGTACGGCTTTGCCTCGCTGCAACTAACCTCAGCCCAGCCTTGCCGCCCCTACGATGCGGCCCGCAACGGTATTTCGGTTGGCGAGGGCGCCGCTTTCGCGCTGCTTGAACGCTGCGACCAACCCGCCGCCGGTTCGGTGCTGCTGCTCGGCACCGGCGAATCGAGCGACGCTTATCACATGTCCTCGCCGCACCCGGAAGGGCTGGGCGCCAAGATGGCCATGGAAGCGGCGCTACGCTCGGCCGGGCTGACCACGAACGACATCGACTACATCAACCTGCATGGCACCTCGACGCCAGCCAACGATGCGGCCGAGGGCAAAGCGGTCAGCACACTGTTCGGCAATACGGTGCCATGCAGTTCGACCAAGGGTGCCACTGGTCACACGCTCGGTGCGGCCGGTGCCGTCGAGGCGATCATCTGCGCTCTGGCGCTGACGGACGGCTTCCTGCCCGGCAGTCCGGGTACCGAACATCTCGATCCGGCCATTCCGGTCGATTACCTGCTGCAATCCCGCACCGGCCAGCCACACCGCGCCCTGACCAATTCCTTTGGTTTTGGCGGCAGCAATTGCAGCCTGATTCTGGGAGTCGCGAAATGAGCGCCAAGCCGCTGACCGCCTGGATCGAAGGCATCGGTTTCCTCGCCCCCGGCCTGCCGGACTGGCCGACTGCGCGTGCCGTTTTACGTGGTGAAACCGCGTTGACTGAGGCCCCTTCCATCCTGCCGGCACCGAGCATCCTGCCACCGGCCGAACGTCGTCGGGCCAGCCGCGTCGTCAAACTGACACTGGCCCTTGGTCTCGAAGCCGCTGCCCACGCCGGAGCCGATGTCGCCACGCTGGCCACCGTCTTTTCCGCCTCGGGCGCCGACGGCCACAACTGCCACGCGCTGTGCGAGCAATTGGCCACCGACGACCGCCAGATTTCGCCGACCCGTTTTCATAATTCGGTCCATAACGCGGCTGCCGGCTACTGGGGTATTGCCACCGGGGCGATGGCACCTTGCCAAGTCCTCTGCGCCTACGACGGCAGCTTCGGGGCTGGCCTGATCGACGCGCTGGGGCAGGTCGTTCTCGACCGCCAACCGACACTTTTGATCGCCTACGACAGCGAATACCCGGAACCGCTGTTCGCCAAACGCCCGGTGCCGGATGTCGCCGGGGTGGCTCTGCTGCTGACCCCGGAACGCAGCCAGCGCTCGCTGGCCAGCATTACCGTCACGCCAAGTACCGAACCGGCCGATGCGCTGGCCGACACCGGACTGGAAGCCCTGCGCGTCGCGATCCCGGCCCTGCGCGTTCTGCCGCTGTTACAAAAACTGGCGCGTCAGGAGGCTGGCAATGTGTATCTCGATTACCTGCCACCGATGCAGTTAAAGATCGAAATCGGATCGTGCTAGACCGCACCTGGATCGCCGCCCACATCCCGCATCAGGGCAGCATGTGTCTGCTCGATTCGGTCAATGATTGGTCAGAAAACAGCATCGCCTGCCGGGCGACCAACCATACCGACCCAACCAATCCGCTCCGTGCCGAAGGACGGCTGGGTGCCGCCAACGGCATCGAATACGCCGCCCAGGCCATGGCTATCCACGGTGCCCTGTTGGCCAACGCAGACGACCAGCCACGCCAGGGCTACCTGACCAGCGTACGCAGTGTCAGTCTGCATGTCGCCCGCCTTGATGACCTGCCGGGCGAACTTAGCGTGCAGGCCGAACGCCTGTCCGGTGACGCCAACCACATCCTCTACCAGTTTTCGCTCGGCCACCAAGGCCACTGCCTGCTCGAAGGCCGTGCCGCCGTCGTGCTCGATGCCAGTATCCTGAAGGAAAATCCATGAAACGCGCGCTCGTCACCGGCGGCAGTGGCGGCATCGGTGCCGCGATCTGCAAGCGCCTTGCCGCCGATGGCCATCACGTCATCGTCCATGCCAACCGCAGTCGTGAAAAGGCCGAGGCCGTAGTCGCCGAGATCGTTGCCGCCGGCGGCAGTGCCGAAGCGCTAGCGTTCGATGTCACCGAGCGCGCTGCAACCGCCGCTGCGCTGGAAGGCCTGCTCGAAGCCGGCCCGATCCAGATTCTGGTCAACAACGCCGGCATCCACGCCGATGCGGTGTTCCCCGGCATGAGCGCCGAGCAGTGGCATTCCGTACTCGACGTCTCGCTGAATGGCTTTTTCAACGTCACCCAACCGCTGACCATGCCGATGATCCGCACCCGCTGGGGCCGCATCGTCAATATTTCATCGATCGCCGGCATCACCGGCAACCGCGGCCAGGTCAATTACTCGGCCGCCAAGGGCGCCCTGCACGCCGCCAGCAAGTCGCTGGCGCTAGAACTGGCCAGCCGCGGCATTACGGTCAATGCCGTGGCCCCGGGCATCATCGCCACCGACATGATCGAAGGCGCCTTCGACGCAGAGACCATCAAGCATCTGGTACCGATGAAACGGGCCGGCAAGCCGGAAGAAGTGGCCGATCTGGTGGCGTTCCTTGCCTCCGATAGTGCTGCCTACATCTCCGGGCAGGTCATTTCGATCAACGGCGGGATGATTTAACTGAAAAGATTGCTGGCAAACCCCTCAAAACTACAATTTCAACATTTCCCTGCGTTACAACTCAAATTCCTTGGTATATTCCATAGGAATTTGATACAGCGATATAAGACCATTACTGGCAAGGGGGAAGCTTGAGTCTAGCAATCAGATTGGTGTCTCTATTGATGCTAGTTCATATCTCTGTGGAGGTTGTTGCAGACACCTATCGATGTTCTGTGGCAGGAAAGACCGTCATATCCGATATCCCTTGTGCTTCCGGGGCGAGTAAAGTCGATCAGAGTTCCGACCACGTCAGTCGAAGTCAGAAACTTCAGGCCGAATTGGTTAATCAGCGAAATAATACCCAGCTAACTGAACTCGAATACAAGGCGGCGCGAGATCGAAATATTCGCGGAGGCATTTTGATTCTCCCTGGCGAACCGACGAGTCAGCCAACCTCAACCCGACGCAGCCGCTAACTTGCGGCTAGGTATATTTTCATGTCGATTACACTTTATGACATTCTGGAAGTCAGTAAGCTCGCCAGTCCTGAAGCTATTTCCGAGAATTACAAAAGGCTATATGCCAATTATTCAGGAGAAAGCGCCAAAGGAAACGAAGATGCGACCAATCGATTGATCGCCCTGCGCGAGGCCTACAACACGCTAAGCAATCCGGAAAAGAGGAAGACCTACGACCAACGTCTGACAGCCACCGAAATCGAAGTGGCTTACGAGGAAATTCCGTCACCCTTTTCGTTCTTCAAGGTGCTTATCGTTATCTCCGTCCTTGCCGTATGCAGTGTTGTTTACTCAAAACACAAGGCGTCAGAAGAGCAAGCACGACTGCAACGAGAAGAAACGGCTGCAGCCGTACGGTTTGCTGAAATTGAAGCCGAAAAGGCTAGGGAAGAAAAACTGGCGGAAGAAAAAGCTGAATATCAGCGGCGCCGTCACGAAGCCTATGAACGCGCCAATCTCGAACGCGAGCGTAGCTACGGGGCCCAAGTTTCCCGCGACATTCAAAGAGCAGAGGCACAAGCTCGCTGGGAAAAAGAACAGCAAGCACGACAACAAGAAAAAGAAGAACGACAGAAGCAATTTGACGCCGAGCGCCAATTGGCCAGAGAAAAGGCCTACCTCCGGAGAGTCGAGGCAGAAAATGCCCGGTACCCACGCTATTGATCAGTCGTCGGCAGCTAATAGCTGCCACGATGCAAGCATTCTGATGGTTAGGCAGTGATTTGGCGGATTAAAAATAATTCACCTTGCACTCCCGCCGAATGGTCGGATTTAGTCCTTCCCAGGAGGATCCGCCATGCCGAATTTCCATCCCCGTGTTTCCGCGAAAGCGTCGTCTGAAGCAAAGAGATCGACGCCGCTCGCCTTTGTCCAGAATCCGCTAGCAGCCCGGCAATCGTTCCAGATGCCGCTCTCCGGCGACGTCATGCAGGACATCAATCCGTGCTCATAGACCTTAGGTTCGCTGACCAAGCAGCTCGGGCTGGTCAGCGAACCGAAGGCAATGCGCTGGCAGTACTGATCAAGCACGTCAAGGAAGACGAACTCGCGCCGGCGGAACGCGACGCCATCACCAGGTTGCGCTTCCAGCTTGAGGAAATCGACAAGATCAAGGCCGGGCACCGGATGGCGAAAAAGGTCAGCAAACACTGCCTGACAGCCACCCGGCAGGGCTAGAATGAGCTGCCAATTGATTGGAGGAGGAAAGCCATGAAGCCAGCTAAAGACAGCCTGAGCCTGCATGACGCCGCGCAACATCTGGCCAGCGAGCCGGATTTCCAGCACGAGATAGAAGTCGCATTGGCCCATGCGATCGAACATGGCGAGTTGCATGCCAACGTTAAGCGCTGGGCGACCGAACAGTGGGAAGGCAAGCAGTTGCCGGGCAACATCAACCGCCTGGAGACCTTCATCGAGCGTTCTGCGCTTGACGCTTGGCTGCAGCGCCGCCAACCGGCCTGACTCAGCAGGCGGTCAGCCCGGCGAGCACTTCGCTTATTTCCTTTTCACCGGTCGGCCGAACGACACGGCCGACTTCCTGGCCATCCTGCAAAACAATCAAGGTCGGCCACAGCTTGACGCGGAAGCTGCGCCCAAGTCGCCGGCCCGGGCCATCCTCGATTTTCAGGTGGGGTAGATCGGGATGGCGGCGCAAGGCGGCCTCGATCAAGGCTTGTGCCCCCTGGCAATGGCCACACCAGCCGGTGCCGAATTCGATCAGCAAGGCCCCGGGCAGGGCATCGATTTCTGCTCTTTCCGGAGCGTCGACCGCATAAATCGGGGTGTAGGCCATGACTATCTCCTCAGGCCGAACGCTGGATCAGCGATTTCAGCCGCGCCAGCTTGGGTGCGACAATTGGCACCGTCAGCATGGTGCTGGCCACCGCCATCAGCAGCAAGGCCGTGAAGGTTTCACTGGTGATGATTTTCTTGTCGAGCAGGATGTTGGCGAAAATGATCATGATCAGCGCCTTGGTCTGCAGCAGCCAGCCAATGATGCTCGCTTCGCCTGGCGCCCATTTGAGTATCCTGCCGGCGACGTGAACACCGATCAGCTTGCCGGCCACAGAAACAACGAGCAGCAGCGCGGCGGCGATGAAGACAGCGGCCCCCCCGACATCCCAGTTGGTGCGCAGGCCGGTGGACAGGAAGAAAACCGGCATGATGACCAGCAACACGTGGTGACGTAGCAGATCCATTTTTTCCTGATCGAACCACACCGCCTCCATGCTCGCGCCGGCCAGGAAGGCCCCGACCATGAAATGCAGCCCGGCCCAGTCGGCGCCGAAGGAAACCACGGCCAGCCAGATCAGCGCAGCATACCAGCGGTCGCTCTCGCCAAGGCGCGACATCAGCTTGTGGAACAGCCAGGCGGCGATGGCAAAGGTGAGCAGGAAGGCACCTTGCCGGCCAATGCGTTCCCAGTCCATCAGGATCAATGCCAGCACACCCCAGATCGCAATATCGTCGAGGCTGGCGTAGCGCAGGATGCGCTGGCCGATGGGCTGACGCAGGACTTCGAGCTTTTCCATGAGCAGGATGAGGATGGGCAAGGCGGTCACCGCGCAGGCCATGCCGACGCCGACGACGAACTGCCAGGTCAGCGCCTTCGGCCCCATCCATCCGTCAAAACCGAGCATCAGTGCCGCCGCCGCACAGCCGAAAAGCAGCGGTGTGCCCAAGGCCAGGCCGGCCGTGATGCCGCTTTCCCGGCGATGTACCCAGGCCTTCTTGAGGTCGAGTTCAACGCCGGCAATCATCACGAACAACATGACTGCCCACCAGGCAATGCCGTTGAGCGACTGGACGACCGTCGGGTTGAAGACAAACTGGTAGTACTCCGGGAAGACCCGGCCAAGAATGCCCGGCCCGAGCAGGATGCCGGTGATGATCTGGACCACCACCAGCGGCGCGAAATAGTCAGTCTTGCCGAGGCGCCAGATCAGGTAGGGCACCGTAAAGATGATCGTCATCGCGATCAGGAAAACTTCGGTCGTATTCATTTGAGTTTTTCGAGAGAAAACCAGGTCTGGGCCGCCGCCGCCGCCTGCCGCTTGTAGATCGCTGCCAGCAGGTCGGTCTGGGTCAGCACCCCAGCCAGCCGCTGGCGCTGGTCGACGACCGGGATGATGCTTGGGTGTTCGTCAGCAAGCAGCGAGACGGCCACTTCACCGAGCGGCGTATCGGTCTGCACCTTCATGAAACGTTCGCTCATGATCTGGCCGACCACCTCGGGCTTGTCCGAGTAGATGGATGGCGTCTTTCGCAGCAGCCGGCGGATGTTGTCACCGATGCCCTGGACGCCATCCGGCTCGACATGGCGGAGAAAGTTTTCCAGCGTCAGCACGCCGATCACCCGTTGCCCGGCATCGATCACCGGTACGCCGTGCAGGTGCCGGGTCTGCAGCAGGGCCCATGCCTCGTTCAACTCGGTGCCGAAATTCACGCTGATCACATCGGTCGTCATGATGTCAGCGCAGACTCGCCGTTCATGGCGCCGGTGGGCATGGTTGGTGGCCAGATCATAGATTTGCACCAGATCTTCCTCGCTGATGTCGAGATAAGTATCGAGTTTCTCCAGCGCGTATTGAATATCTTCGTGACGAATGCTGCGGCGCACCGGCCGGTCCTTTTTGGCGACCTGCGTGGGTGGCAGACATTGCGGATAACGCCGGCCGGGAATCAGGTTATTGATGACCAGCACCGCCATCATCGCTGCCCCGACGTTGAGCAAGGCGGTCAGCAAGGAAGTTGAATGCTGCTGGGCGCTCAGCGCAAACACCACGGCCATGGCACCACCCGGCGGGTGGATGCAGCGCAGCCAGGCGGTCATCCAGATGGCCAGACCAAGCGCGACGCCGACTGCGAGGAAGGCCGGCGTGATCCATAGCCCGCAAAAATGCCCGATCAGTGCCGAGATGAACAAACCGCCAGCCAACGACCACGGCTGAGCCAGCGGGCTATGCGGCAGGGCGAAGAGAATGACTGAACTGGCCCCAAGCGGCGCCAGCAGATAGCTGATCCCTGGCCCGACCGGCAGCACTGTGAGTATGCCCTGCATCAGCAGAATACCGAGCAGGCCAGCCAGCGCGCTTAGCCAGCGTTCTCGCGGTGAAAGCGGCGCCGCATCGGCAATCAGGTAGCGCAGCGCAAACTGGTGCAGGTTTTTCATGGTCTTGGCACTCAGCCAAACAAGCGGCGCAGCAGCAGCCAGGGCAGACGCAGCACAAAACCAAGAAATAGCCGGGTATGCATCCAGGTCAGCAAGGTATTGTCGCGCAGGTAGCGGAAGTGCGAGACGCCGCCCTGATCGGCCCGGAAGTAGCGCACTGGCGCATCGATATTGACCGGTTTGACCCCTGCCCAGCACAGCCTGACCACGGCTTCGGGGTCAAAATCGAAACGACGCATGAAACGATTGGCCCGCATGATTTTCATCAGCGGCTGGACGGGATAGACGCGAAAGCCATAAAGCGAATCACCAATCCCCATCCACAAGGTTTCCAGATTGGCCCAGCCATTCGATACCTTGCGACCATTGACGCGCAGGGCCGGCGCATCGGCATCGAAGACCGGCTTGCCGAGCACCATGCTGGCAGGCTCTGCCTGAGAGGCGGCCATGAAAGCCGGGATCAGGTCGGCCGGGTGCTGGCCGTCGGAATCCATGGTCAGCACATGGCTGAAGCCAGCGGCGGCAGCGTTGGAGATGCCTTCGAGCACGGCCGCGCCCTTGCCCCGGTTTTCCGGTAGAACGATGACTTTCAGGCCGTCATTGGTCGCCGCCAGGGCCTGCAATTTTTCGGCGCTGCCATCGGTGCTGCCATCGACGACCACCCAGACCGGCGTCCATTGCGCCAAGGCGGCACGCACGGTATCGAGTACCTTGGGGCCGGGGTTGTAGCTGGGAATCAGGACGAGATGGGTGTTTGAAGCGGCGGGCATGACGAAATGGGTTCAGGCAGCGCAGGCTGCAGTCGATGGGGATTCCCGGCCTAATTCCGAACGGAAGTAGGTTTCGAGTTCACTGGTAAAAACCTGGAGATTGGCCTGCGGCGGAAAGCTGCGGCCAAGGCGGATACGGCAACGCAGCGGCAGGGAAGGGCGGCGGAACAGCGGCCAGGCCTTGCCGAGATAGGGTGTCGAGAATTCAATCAACAGCGTCTGAACCGGCGACTTGCTCCGACTGGCAATCAGGCCAACACTTGGTGAGCAGGCATCGACCGGAAAATTCAGCGTACGCGAACCTTCCGGAAAAATGACCAGATGAGCACCTTGTTCCAGAGCTTCGCGTGAATTGAGGATCATCTCGAGCCCCACGTCATTACGGATATAGCGCGCCAGCCGGGCAGCAGCACCGAACAGCAGGTTATCCATCAGCGAAGCCTTCATGACGCAGACCGCGTTGGGCAACCGGGAAACGATCATCACTGCATCGAGCAGGGAAGGATGGTTGGCCGCGACAATCAGCGGCCCTTTATCGCGCAGCAGGTCGATTTCTTTCAGGTCAAAGCGGCAGGCGCAGAACAGCGAAAGAAGGCGCAGATAAACGCGAAAGCCAAAGGAGATCATGGCACGCCCCAGTGGCTGGCCCAGACGTCGGGGCAGCAGGGGATTCAGGATCAGCGCACAAGGCAGCCAGAGCAGGCAAACCAGTGCCAGCCCGCCCAAACCGATGATCATGGCGACGTATTCGTAGGCCATCCACAACGGATTGCCTGCGCCGCTACGATCAGTCATCGGCCTGCACGCGGGTCGAGGATTCCCCAAGTATCCAGGTGATGGCGATGCCCCCAGCGACATAATTTTTCTGACGAACCAGCGGGCTGTCCTCGAAAGTCGAACCGCTCAGATTGTCGTAGCGCACGAATCCGCCGACCCAGTATTTCGGAAAACGCTTCGACAGGGCGACCAGATATTGCATGCCGGCATAGCCGGACTTCGCCTCATAGACCGGACGATCAGCCGTCGCATATTGCGGGGCGACCGAATAATAGTAGGCGTGCTGCCGCTTGTCGCCGAACAACGGGCCGGCCAGCATGCCGAGATTCCAGCCGCCCATGCCGGGAATGTCCGTGATGTCCATGTTCAGCTTGGGATGGAAGACCCAGCCGATATCCTTGGGCGAACCCTCAACCGTGAAAGCGGCCCGCAAGGGCAGCAGCAGCTTGACGAAACGGGCACGATTTTCTGAACGCCAGAAGGTAACGTCCATTTGCGGGCCAATCTCGAAGGTCGCCTCAAGATCCGGCATCCCGGCGCGGGCCCGGATGTCGTCGCTACTACCAGGCGGCGAAAGCGCCATGCTCACCGTCAGGTCGAGGCGGTCCGAATCGAAGAAACTGCCGCGGATACCATGTCGGTCAGCCTTGAAAAAGTCACCGTGATAGGTGAAATGCGGGACCGGCATCAGGAAGTTATTGGTCTGGTCGGAACCGCGATAGGACGGAAAGCTGAAAGCCGCAACACCAGCCCCCAGCTCCCACAGCGGCTTGTCTTCAGCCGCCGGCGCACCGGAAACGACCAGCGTCATGCCGAGAGCAGACAGCGCACCGGTCCAGAACTTGTTCGACTTGGCCATCAACGATTCCCCAAGGTATGCGAGGCCATCGCCTCGATTTCGAGCAACAAATCCTGCCGGCAGATATCCGCCTGCACATAGACGATTTCCGCCTGGCCGATCAGTAATGCCAGTGTCTCCCGGATCGCCGGGAAGTCACCGGCCTGACGCACGTAAACGCGATACGACAACTCACCCAGCTCGAACGGTTGCGAACGACACTGCCGCTTGGATTCGGCCAGCACCGCCTCGATATTGGCCATCGCTTCCCGACACTGGCCGACCGCATCACCGGGGTGCACGGTCTGGTGACCGACAATACTGGCCGTGCCGGAAATAAACAGTAACTCCTGATCCGGCAAGTAGGCGAGGGCTGCCCGCGAAAATGTCGGGCTCCGCGGACCGTAGTCCGCCGGGTAGTTGTACGCGCTGACCTGGCGAGGGTTTTCGACCGGCGCAGCCGGCGTCTCGCCGGCCATGAAGGCGATGCTCAACGGCCCGCCAACCAGCCCGATCGCACAAGCGGCCGGCACATTGCCGGTCGCGCCACGATGAAATTCGAGGAAGGCATCCTGGCGACCAATGTTGAACTGCCGATAGCGCTCCAGCCCCTGAGTATCCAGATTGATCTCGGCCAGGTAATTCCAGACCCGCCACAGATGCGGCACCTGCTCGGTATCCAGCAGACGGAATATACGGCGGTAGGCTTCTGCGCTGGCTGCCTGCAGCGATGAACAATCAGGCGAAGCCTTGAAATCGGCCTCGTCCAGTTCGATCACGCCAAACAGCAGCCCTCCCGCCTTGCGCCAGACAATGCCTTCGCAATGCCCCGACATGACAGGCATGTCCACCCGCCATGTCTCATGAACGACCGCTGAAGTTGCCCCGAGCAAAGGGGCAAAAATGCGCTGCACCGGCCAGACCGGGATGGCGCCATTGGGCGGTTCGCCAACCAGGGCACCACCAAGTTCGCCGCCGGTTTCACGTGAAACCACGGACTGTGAAGAAAGGAACTGAAGCACCACTATGCGTTGTAAACGACGGCGTCGTCGACCTTGCGAATGTTGAACTTGCGGCGTTTCCAGCCCATGAAGGCCTTCTTTGGCTGCGTGATGTTGGCGATGTAATAGAGCATTTTGAAGGCGAAGATCGACGACCAGATCGGTGTCTTGCCGAAAATGTCACCGGCCAGCATCGAAAGCACAGCTTCCTTGGCTCGGAACAGGTTGCGCGGCCCCATGAAGAATTCGCGCATGATCGGGTTGGTCACGCGGTAGATGAACCATGAGAATTCCTTCGGTCCATGCTTCATCAGCGCATCGAATTTCTTCAGCGCAGCCGGTGCCTTGGCCGGGGTTTTCAGGCAGGTATCGATGGCTTCGGCCGCGATCACCCCACTGTTCATGGCCAGCAGAACGCCCGAAGAGAACACCGGATCAATGAAGGCATAGGCATCGCCGAGCATCACGTAGTTGGTGCCGTGATTGCGCTCGGAGACATAGGAGAAGTTGCCGGTCGCCTCGATCTCGTTGATCAGCTTTGCATCCTTCAGACGCTCGGTCAGCTTTGGGCACTGGGCAAACCCATCGCGCAGGAACTGCTCGAGGCTGCGCTCGCCCTTGGTTTTCATGTAATACGGCCAGGTCACCATGCCGATACTGGTAATGTCGTTCTGCATCGGGATGAACCAGAACCAGCCATGTTCAAACCAGAAAATGGTGATGTTGCCTTCAGCCTGCCCCTCATGACGCTGGGCGCCAGTGAAGTGACCGTAGATCGCCGAACTGTTGTGCTTGGGATTACGGTGCTTGATCTGGAAACGATTGGCCAGGAAAGTGTCGCGGCCTGAAGCATCGACGACGAAGCGGGCCTGCCATTCAATTTCCCGGCCATCGTCGGACACAGCACGGATGGCGGCCGTGTTGTCAGGCAGGAAATCGACCGCCTTTGCTTTACAGCCCTCATGAACCTCAACACCCTTTTTCTCGGCGTTACGGATCAGGATAGTGTCGAATTGATCGCGCTTGACCTGGTAGGCGTAGGGCATGCTTTTGTCCCAGGCCTCGGCGAAGTTGAAGACCGATGACATGTCATGGTGCGGCGAAACAAACTCGGCACCTGGCTTGAGCATGCCGATCGCCTTCACTTCCTCGGCGATACCCATCCGCTCGAACAGTGGCAGATTGGCCGGCAATAGCGATTCGCCGATGTGAAAACGCGGGTGGTGTGCCTTTTCCAGCATTACCACCTTGTAACCTTTTTCGGCCAACATCGGGGCAACCGTCGAACCGGCTGGCCCGCCGCCGATCACCAGAACATCGCACTGCCGACGCTCTACACCCTGTGCTTGCTGTTCCATCGTTGCTACCCTTTACTCATTCTCTGTGGCGGCGATCAGTATTCTTATTTGCCCTTGTAGGTCATGTAGACGACGGTTTCGGAGTGACCGTCGATCTTGCTGACGCTTCCCTTGGTCCAATACACGTAATACGGACCAAAGCTCGACCACCAGTAACGCCAGTACGGGCCATCCAGACGCTGATTCTCGTTGGTCTGCGGATGGCCGACCGAGATGATGACCTGTTCCTTCGTCATCCCCTTCATCAACTGACCCTTGGCAATCGCATTGCGCACGGCCGGGGAATACTTGGCCATTTTCACTTTCGGATCATCGAGCACGACCAACTTGTTCACCCATTGCTCGGTTGTTTCTTCGGCTCGACCATAATCGTGACCAAGGCGCATCGGCTTGCCATCCACCTCGACATAGGCACGGTAGCCATCAATTCTCAGCACCTTGATCGGTGTTCCTGCCGCAATGAATGGCAGCTGGGCCAGATTGGAATCACTGATCCAATCGCCGGAATAATGCAGGTTGCAGCACGCGTAACCACTACGAATACCGGTTTCCTTTTTGGCCTCGACCACCGGCTTGCCTTCCTCTGGCTTTGTATCGCTCCCTTTGCAGGCAGAAAGCAAGGCAATCACGCAGAAGACAGCGCCAAGCACTGAAAAGCGGCTAAAAACGAATTTTTCCTTCATGACCGGTTTTCCCTTTTGCCCGCAACGAAAGACCGGCGATTATACCGCCGGCTGGGGTGCTGGCGGCGAGCAACAGGTGCTTCCTTCATAAACCAACGGGATAATGGCCTTCATCGCCTCGCGGCGCGACAGCTTTACCCGCGACATCGCAACAATATTATCGATCTGCAGATCGGTGGACAGTTGCGGCTTGAGTCCGACCGGCTGACGCGGGTGGAGCTTGAATTCTCGCTTGGCTTTTTCCAGCTGTTCCTTGTTCGAGCTGAAATAGCGAGCCGCCGCAATGGTTTCCGGCAGGTGCTTGAGGACATGCCACAGGCTCCAGCGATGCGCCCACAGGCGCTTGGCGAAACGGTGACGATAGCCTTTGCTGTCATAGAAGCGCTTGACGTGCCAGTTGTACAGCGCGTCCATTTCCTCCCGCGACTTGAAGCCTTCGGGCAGGTAGACAAAGTTCAGACAGTTCATCAGCCGCCAGTCTTCAATCATCTCGCCGCCGATACCGGCCGCGCATTCATCCCAGATCGGCGCGCCGTGTAGCGGGCTGAACTTGGTCATATTCATTTCGTCGAGATCCAGCGACAGAATGAAGTCGCTGGTCACCTTGACGGTTTCCGGCGTTTCACCCGGCATGCCGAAGATGAACAAGCCCTTCGCACGCAGGCCGGCGGCGTGGATCTGGCGAACGGTATCGCGCACCGCATCGAGCGTGACTCCGGCCTTGTGGCGTTCCATCATGCCCGGATCAGCCGACTCGATGCCCATCGACACCATCAATGCCCCGGCCTGCTTCAATTTGGCCAGCATTTCATCCGAGGTATGGCCGGTGCGAATGGCGCAGTTCCACTGGATGCCCAGCGGCTTTTCGATCAGTAAATCGCACAAGTCGAAAACCCGTTGCTTCTTGGCCGTGAACAGGTCGTCGTACATGTTGATGTGATAGACCCCGAAGTTGTCCCGCAGGTACTTCATGTGGTCGTAGGTGTATTGCGCCGAATTGGTCTTGTACAGACGTTCGAATACCGTCCGGTCACAGAAGGAACAGGTGTAAGGACAGCCGCGCGACGTGATCATCGTTGCGCCAAAGCGCTTTTCATAAGCGAACAACGGCAGATGATAAGCATGCGGAAAACCGGCCAGCTTTTCGTAGGCTGGGAAAGGCAGTTCGTCGAGATCAAGAATACGATCGCGGCGCGGATTGACCACAATCCGGCCATTTTCATTGCGCCAGACCAGATTGCCAATTTCGTTCAGCGGCTTGCCATCAGCCAGATCGAGGAACGATCCTTCACCTTCGCCGATGACCAGATAGTCAATTTCCGGAAAGTGTTCGAGGATAGGCGCGCCGAGCGATGAAACATGGACGTTTCCGAAGACAATCCTGATCTCGGGGCGACGCTCGCGGATATAAGCGGCTATCTCGAAAGCATCCATGAACCCCGAGGTGGTCGCCGAAAAGCCGACCATTTCCGGATCAGTCGCCAGCACAATTT
>JAGTRV010000196.1 GCA_018262245.1 Pseudomonadota bacterium
CGGATGTCGGAACATGGTCTGTAATTTGAGCAAGCTCGAGCGGGTAATAAAAGCGCAGGAGAAGATGGTCGATATTCTTGATCGTGACTCTCTCGAATATAGAACTGAAAAAGCTGACCTAGATGTGCTCGTTTCAGCTCGCGACAAAGCCCTTGAGCAACGCAACAGGGGGTTCAACTGATGCAACCACTTGATGACTATTTTGAGGCCTTGCTTCGCCTCAAGTCAGGGAAGTCTCTTCGTGTTCCCAAAAACACCAAAATCACGAATGACGCTGTTGCGCTGGAGGCTGGTCGCGGCAAGGGAAGTATAAAAAAATCTCGCCCGATCTTTGCTGATTTGATTCAGGCGATTGATGCGGCTGCCACTGAACAACGCAAGGGCGAGGGGCTCCAAAAAGAGCGTTTAGACAAGGCGAAGAAGTCAGCGAATTACTATAGATGCGAACTGGAAGCAGCCTTGGCTCGTGAAATTTCGCTGCTCTACGAGCTTTATCAGATGAAAAAGGAGTTAGCGCGACTGACCGGGGCTAATGTTCTCCCATTGAGACCCAGCAAGGCTTCTACTTAGCTCGCGCTCTACACCGCATCCCCAAACGCCGCCAACTCAAGAATTTCATGCAATCGGCGCCATTCCGGCATGTGTTGTGTCACCAATGCCCAAAATACCATTGTGTGGTTTTTTTCAACGGTATGGCAAAGCTCATGAACAATGACGTAATCCTGCACGCTTGCCGGTAGTTCCATGACCCGAGGGTGAAACTCCAGCACGTTGTGGGCATCACAGCTGGCCCAACGGCTTTGAAATAGGCGAATGCGGGCGCCATTCGCCTGCAGACCTGTCTGGCGCTCCCAGTGGCGCACCCTTGTGAGCAGCTTCTCGTGGGCGCGCTCCCGGTAAAAATTCAGTAGCAGGGGCGTCAGCGCATCCGGCTGGATACTCGCTCCATCCAGAGAGTCAATCACGAAGCGTGAGGCGGTAAAGCTTAACCGGGGCCTGGGAATGCCGGGTGTATGCCGCACCTCGGTGAAGTAAGTTCGGCCGCAGTAGCGCAAGCGGCTGCCGGTGACAATGGCTTCATGCGCCAGCTGTAGATTCACCTGCTCCAGCTTCTCGCGTATCCAGCGGGCGCGGCGGCGTACCAGGGCTTCCTGTTCCTGCTCGTCTACCAATGGCCCCCGCAACAATACCGGCTGGCCTCGCTCCACCGTTACATAGTGTCGTTTGAGCTTGGCATCGGCCCGAAAGCGCCACTCGATAGTGGTTTGGCCATACTGCAGCAGAGGCATGACTTCAGTTCTTCCTCAGGATGTCCAAGATACGCCCGGCGTGGTCTCGGGCTACTGAGCGTTCCCAGCCGGCCAGAGGCATCAGCAGCTTGCGCAGGAGGTCGCGTAGCTCCGGGTGCAGGTCATGCATCTGCTTCCAGTTTTCAGCAGCCATGGTTTTGCTCAGCTCGCTGTCTTCAAACAACTTGCCGGTCACCACTTTGGCCGTTTCCTCCGATAGCTGCTCGGCCAAGTAATGGAAGACCGCTGAATGGGCTGGATGACTGAAGCCGGTGTTGTCCTTGTCATTGATGCGTTGCCCGAACAGGTCAAGTTGCTCCAAGAATTTGGCTTGGCTAATACGCCCGGCCTTTTCCTCGGCCAATAGTTTTTCCAGTTCTTCGGCCAGCTTGTCAAAGAAGGCAGGATCTTTGTCGCGGCCGGTGGCGATGGTGTGCTTCAACTGATTCTTCATCACCAGTGCCTGGCTACCCGGACTGGCCAGCTTCTTCAAGCGAGCCATGTCGCTGGCGTCCAGAATAGATACTTCATGCCCGAGCAGGCTCTTGGCTGGACTAGCTTCTATGTATTCGTCCAGCAGTTGCTGCAGGAGCAAGGATTCCAGTTTGGTGATGCGTTCCCGGTAAGCGTTCCCCGGTAGCTTGTCGCGCAACATCAGGCGGATTTCAGCGAACAGTGTGAAGTACGGCTTGAAGGGCACGCCGCGCACATCGGGCAGGATGATGTCGATGCTGCGGTTGAACTGCTTTACCAGCTCCAAGAAAGCCTCCACCGCATCAAGATGGCTGGCCGGATCAAGAAAACCTTCAGCGTCGTCTTTGTAGTCCTCGCGCTGCCTCACTGGATCATGCTTTTTGGGCAGGAGTTTGAGGATGCGTTCAAGACTGCTCTGGACCCGTGGCAATTCGCTTTCGACACTTTGCCAAACATGCGCCGGCAGCACTTCGCCGCCGTAGATCTTCAGGGCATGATCGAGGTGATCGACGACGCCATGGTAGTCAACGATATAACCGGCGTTCTTGCCCGGCAGGGTGCGGTTTACTCGAGCAATTGCCTGCAGCAGCGTGTGTTCCTTGAGCGGCTTGTCGAGATACATGGTGCCGACGATGGGTGCATCCCAGCCGGTGAGCAGCATGTCAGAGACGATAATCAAGCCGACATTGTTGGCATGAGGTTGGCCGTCACGCCCCTTGCTTTCATCACCGTAGGGCAGGGGGAAAAGCTTACCGACAAAGTTTGCAATCTGCTCGGAAGGCATGGCCACCGGCTCCTGGCCTGCCTTCACCTCGGCTCGCACGCGCTCTTCGATGCTCCGCACCTTTTTGCTATCGATACTGTATTCGGCAGCTTCCTCCTGCACAGAGGCACCTGTGCGGGCCGCAGTAATACTTGCCAGCGAGATGACCACCTTGCTGGCAAAGGTTGGCAGTCCCTGTTTGGCCCGTTCCGTCATGAGGCCATCGAGCAAATCCTTGTAGCGCACTGCCATATCGCGGCCATCACAGACCAGCATGGCCTTCAGCCCCTTGGCCTGGACATGGCCAATGAAATGCTCGACCAGATGTGATGCCACCTGTTCCATGCGGTCACCAGCCTGACGCCAGTTCGCCAGCAGTTCCTTCTTCAATGCCTGTTGCCTGGCTACGCTAGTCTTGGCGAACCGAGCCTTGAAAGCCTCATCCAGTTTGGCATTGGCAGCAAGTGCCACCCAGGCATCCTGGTACTTGATGGGGAGTGTTGCGCCATCAGCCACCGCTTCATGCAGGCGATACTCGTCGATGTAGGCATCGCCGCCAAATTCCGCCAGGGTATGCTTGTCGTCATTTTGCAGGGGAGTGCCGGTGAAGGCGATGAACTTGGCATTCGGCAGGCTGGCCCGCATGAACGCCGCCAGGAAATCGTATTGGCTGCGGTGGGCTTCATCGACCAGCACATAGAAATTCGGCTTGGCGCTTAGTACGCGGAAATTAACCTTCTCACGGCTAACTTCCACCCACTTGCCAGGCAGCAACACGCCATCGGCATCGTGCTGGCCGAAGTGCTCATTGCGCTCCGACAGCATGAAGAAGTCCTTGCCCTCGCGTATCCGCCGATGCCGCTTGGCCTGCAATATTTCGTCATCGTCGTCCGGGGTTGCGTCGGGCAGTTCAGCCTGCTGGTCGCTGTCCTGAAATTTTTGCACCGTGCTGGTGAACACACTGCCATAGTCGTTTGCCAGCATACGCACCAGCCCATCGACTGAGACCGCCTGAATCGCCTTGATACCCACCGCGTGGAAGGTATCGAAAATCTGCTTGTCGAGGTTCTTGCGGTCAGTCAGTACCAGCAAGGTCGGGTTGTTCAGTCCGGTGCTATCGGCGCGCAGCAGACGTGCGAGCAGGGCCATAGTTAGCGACTTGCCGCTGCCTTGCGTGTGCCAGACCACGCCACCCAAGGGCTTGGCGGCTGTCAGACGTGCCACAGTCTTGCGTACGGCCCGCCACTGCTGGTAACGCGGCAGCTTCTTTACCGTCTTGCCATCGCGGGTTTCAAACAGGATGAAGTGGGTAATCAGTTGCAGAAAACGGCTTGGCTCGAATAGCGCCCAAAGCAACTGATCCTGCTCGCTCGGCTCGTCACTCGGGCTTTCTCCGAGCAAGCTGGCTACGGTCGCGAGCTCATCTTTCTGCAGGCGATAGCGGGCATAAAAGGCTGGCTTGGCGAAGATGGCGCCATACAGCCCAGCGCGTCGGTTCAAGCCGACGCAAACCTGGTTGAAAACGAACTGCGCCGCAAAACTGGCTCGGTAGCCGTCTAACTGCGCCAGCGCCTCATCCAGGCGATGGTGGCTTGCTTTGCATTCGATGATGGCCAGCGGCAAGCCGTTTAAGAACAGCAGCAGATCAGGGCGGAAAAGATCGCCACTGGCATTGCGGCCGACATACTGATCGACGACATGAAAATCATTGTTTGCCGCACTGTCAGCAGCAAAAAAGCGCACGCTGCGCGGCCTGCCGTCGGCATCCTTAACCTGGATGTCGGAACGATGCACCACCTGTTCCCAGAACGCTTGGTTCGCCGGCAGTAACTCGTCGTTAACCAGCTTGCGCAACTCAATCAGGGCCGCATCGACGCCGCCAGGAGCGTTCTCCAACCAAGGGTTGAGTGCCAACAGTCGAGGCCGCAACACGTTTTCCAATATCGGCGCGAGATGGCGGTGTTCGACCTGCACCTGGCTACCCGGTAAATGGGTGTACCCCAATTTGATCAACGAATTGATGGCAGGGGTTTCAACTCCAGCTTTCTCGGGTGATTGGCTCATGATGCTTGCACGTGCGGCATGGAACTCCCCTCGGGGTGGCTGCGATACGACACGACAGTGCCAGCTTGAGTAGTCTGTTTGCGAATTTCGAATTGCCTGGATTCGTGTATCACGTGCCGCCAGCTGCCACAGCCGTAACGCTTGGGTGTCTGGCTAGGAGCTCGCTGGCGAATCCTCCCGATAGCAGCATTCAGCTCTGTCCAGCCGGCCTGCGCCAACACGGTTTCGGCCTCGCGCAGATGGCCAACAATGCCGCAGCTTGGCCAGTCCACCGAGCCATCCGGATGGATGCCATCGAAAAACAGGTCCTTGAAGGTTGGTGTTTCCATGAACGATGCCAACATGGCACGGGAGTTTTCCATGCCATTCACCCACTCGCGCAGGGTCAGAAAATGGCCGTCGATGGTCTCGAAACTCTCGTCAAGAAATGCGTCGGCGGCAGCACAGCCATCGGCTTCCCAAAAGTTGAAACGCTCCAGAAAGTGGTGCACCAGCTCATTTCGCAAGTCCACCAGTTCCTTGAGGTCAGATTTCGTGGTTTCGTACTGATCGGGATCAAGCTCCATCTGAAATCTGGTTCTGAACCAGAACCCGCCACTAGTATTTGCCTCATGATCGGCAGACTCATCCGCTTCGCTGGTGGTGAGACAGCCCTCAGTCAGCATTCCCACCAAGGTTCCCAGGGTTTTCTTCTGGGCGCAGGCGATTTTCTCATCACGCACTGCTTGCAGTTGGTCCGGTGGGCCGGCGATGTCGCTGTGCGCCACTAAGGCTTTGAGCAGCAATTCATATTGCTGCAAGCGCAGCAGGCAACGTCCGAGCTTGCGCTGAACGGTTCGTTGCAGGTCGAGTAAAGCTTCGGGGCCTAGCGTGGCATTTTCTGCATCCATGCCTGAATCATACCGGAGCAGCCGTGGTATCGAGCTTGACCCGCCATTCGCCGGTCAACAGCTTTTGCATCAGGCCGCGTTTGAGGATTTGGTGATGGGTTTGTTTAGCCGCGAGTGCGTCGAGTTTTGCTGAAACACCATCAAGTATTTCCACAATCCTTGCCTGCTCGGCGAGTGGCGGTACTTTCATGCTTAGTTGAGCCAAGTCGTCGAAGTAAATTCGGATACGGACGCCACCGTCTCCTGAGCGCCCAACAAAGTGCTGCCATACATCCGACCGCCTGAAATGATCTAAGTACGTGTGCATCAGTTTTGTCGGGTCGGTGCGAAATACAACGTAATCTGG
>JAGTRV010000066.1 GCA_018262245.1 Pseudomonadota bacterium
GAAAATGGGCTTTCAAGAGGGATTGGGGAAAAATCTTTATCGTTGAAATCTTCTACAGCGTCGGATGGCACCGTGCTACGATAATTCGGTAACTTTTCCCTGTGCATCCTGAATGGAAACAATCGGCAAATATCGCGTCGTTCGCGAACTGGGCAAGGGGGCGACCGCCACGGTCTACCTTTGTGACGACCCGGACTCCGATCGCCAGGTCGCTGTCAAGGTCATCCGCTTCGGACAGGACAGTGCGGCGATGTCGCGTCGCATGCGCAAGCTTTTCCAGAATGAGGGGATGGTGTCGACGCGCCTGAATCATCCGAATATTGTTCGGGTGTACGAAGCCGTGGTCGAGGAAGACTTTGCCTATCTGGCCATGGAGTATGTCGAGGGTTTTTCGCTGGAAGAACATATCCGCATCGACAAATTGCTGCCCATGCACCGGGTGATCGGCATCATTTTCAAATGCTGCATGGCGCTTGATGCGGCCTACCGGCAGGGCATCATCCACCGCGACATCAAGCCGGCCAATATCATGGTGGCGGCCAACGACGAAGCGAAGATTGCCGACTTCGGGCTGGCGCTGAACATGAACAAGGACATGGATCGCGATTCAACGTTCATCATGGGCGTTGGTTCGCCAGCCTACATGTCGCCGGAACAGATCAAGGGCTATCCGCTCAACCAGAAGACTGATCTCTACTCGCTTGGCGTGCTGCTGTTCCAGTTGCTGACCGGGCGCCTGCCATTCCGTGCCAATAATCAGGCAACGCTGATCTATCGCATCATCAACACCGATGCGCCGGCCGTTACTGCGCTCAACCCGAATTTGCCGGAAGGCCTCAATGCCGTCCTGCGCCGGGCGCTGGAAAAGGATCTTTACAGCCGTTACCGCAACGGCGCGGAATTCGCCAAGGATCTGTCAGCGGTGCGCTATCAGATGCTTGAAGAGGACCAAACTGCACAGGACACCAAGCACTTCGAAATGCTGCGCCGGCTCGATTTCTTTACCGAATTCGAAAACATAGAGATCTGGGAAGTACTGCGGGTCGCAGTCTGGCGCGAAGTTTCGCCTAACGTGGCGTTGATTCGCCAGGGCGAGAGCAACAAGTTCTTCGGTGTCATCATTTCCGGATCTGTCGAAATTTCGATCGACGGTAAGGCCTTGTGTCCGGCCAGCGATCAACGTTGCTCGACGGCAGTAACCCTGGAGCCGACACTCTTCCTGGAGATCAATGCCGCTGCACTGGCGCTGTCATCGGAGGAGTTGCTTGAGCGCATGCGGAATGTCCTGCTCGCCAGAATGATCGGGCGGATGCGGGAGGTGAACCGGGTTGCCGCGGCGCAAGGATTGCCCGCGGTGCAGAGTGCGACCGGCTCCTTGACGGGCGGGTCGCGTTCGGGCGGCGGCATGGACCTCTCACTGTCACCCATGTGAAAACCGCCTCCGAAGAGGCGGTTTTATTGAAGTCGATTTCCTGATTTAGACCTTGAAGCGGCCAACCAGGCTGGCCAGTCCTTCGGCCAGTCGCTTCAGGTCGTGCGCCGCGCCAGCGGTCTGTTCGACCGTGCCGGAGTTTTCGCGGGCCATGCCGGCGATGGCTTCAATGCTGTGCTCGACATCGCCCGAGAAGCGACGCTGTTGATCGGTGGCCGTGGCGATGGCATCCAGTCCGTGGCCGACTTCGGTGACCGAGCCGTTGGTTGCCTGAAGGATGTTGGAGACCGAGGCGACGGCCGACTGGCTGGACTCCAGATGTTCCAGCCCCTCTTCGATACTGCGCCGGACGGCGACCGACTGGGCGCTGAGATTGGCCGTGATGGCATCGATTTCGCTGGCTGAACGGGAGGATTTTTCGGCCAGCTTGCGTACTTCATCGGCCACCACCGCAAACCCTCGCCCCTGCTCGCCAGCTCGGGCTGCTTCAATGGCAGCATTCAGGGCCAGCAGGTTGGTCTGCTCGGCAATATCCTTGACCTCGCGCGTCATCAGCGTGATCGATTCGGTATTGCGGACGAAGTTGTTGACCGACTCGGCCATTTCCTTGACGGCACTTTCGACGACCGTCATCTCATTGAGCAGCACGTTCAGGTTGCGGCTACCCTCGTTGGCACGGGCCAGGCTTTCCTGAGACTGGTGCTGGACATGCTCGGCGCTCTGGGCAATCGACGAAATACTCGAAACCAGTTGCTCGACCGCAGTGGCGGCATGGTTTGATCTTTCGTTCTGCTGATGCGAGCTTTGCGTGACGCGGTCGGCGCTGTCCGACAATGCCGCCACTCGTGAGGAAACCTGGCTGGCCGAGTCGCGGACCTGGCGAACCAGTTGATTGAAGTTTTCCATCATCTCGTTGAAAACAAGCGCCGATTGCCCGACCTCATCGCGCCCCTTGATCGGCAGGCGACGGGTCAGGTCGCCCTCGCCACGGGCGATGTCGCTGAGACCCTTGCGGAGTTCGTCGAGCGGTCGGGTCACAAAATGATGGGTAATCAGATAGATGATGAGCAACAGCGCACCCAGCGCGCCTAGCGCGACGCCGGCGATTTTCACGCGAAAGGCTGAAACCTCGGCTTCGACCGAGTCCAGCGAGACCTTCATGCTGACGACGCCGAGCACCGTGCCTTCAGGGACTTGGTGGCAGGCGATGCAGTCCTTGCCAAGATAGTTTTTCGAGGCCTTGGTCGGGTTGATGACTTGCAGGAAGGAGCTGCCGTTGGCAGATTCAACCGACATGTAGGGCGTGCCGGAGGCCATGACCTGTTTTTCCAGCGCATCGAGCTCGCGCTGGCTCTTGGTGTCGGGGCCGAACAACTTGACGACGGCGTCGCTACGGGCAACGTGCAGGTCCTTGATGATCGATAGCTGCTTGATCTGGTCCAGGAAGACTTCGCGCTGGCCAACGGTGCCGGTGATCATCATGCCGGTCAGGCCGGCCATAGTCATTTCGTGGATGCTCTTCGAAAAATCCTGGGCCTGACGGATTGCCGTCTCTCGGTTAACCTGCGTGGTCCAGGCGATGGCGCCTGCCCAGATGATGGCCAGAACAACCCAAATGGCGGCGGTGAGGCGCACCCATATTTTCAAATCGGCAAAGCGCGGCATGAAATTCCCTCAAGTAACTGCCGCTCTTGTTGTCAAGCGGTCAGGTCGATTTGTTGAATTGTGCCAGCCGCGCCGCTCTCCTGCAAAAGTATTCCAGAAGTGCGAATTTTTCCAAGAAGTTCATTGGCATTTGTCTTGATGTCAAATGGCGTGTTTATGCGGCTTAGCGAGATTGCACCGACCCCGGCGGAGCCAAGCGATTGCAATTGTTCGGTGCCCTCGGTATTCCGTGTCCAGACCTGCAATTGTCCAAATGCGGCATCGTTTTCATCAATCCAGCCATTTTTGTCGTCATCCAGTTTCGCCAGCTCCTGAAAGCCATCGCCAGTGTTCGGGCCGAACAGTTCGCTGCCGTTGTTGACCTTGCCGTCATGATTCTGGTCGAAAACCAGAAAGCCGCTGCCCGGGGCGACGAAATTGATTTGCTCCTTGCTGCCGTCGGAATTCAGGTCGAAGGCAAAGCGTTGATTGGTCAATTGCGCAGCGCTGCCCGAGAAATTCAGGACCAGTGGGTCGGTTTTGCGAGCAGCGTCACCAAGACGCAGACTGACGTTGCTTTCCTCATGATAGCTGCGCGACATTGATAGTTGCAGATCGAAGCTGATTGCCCTGCCGTCAGCGGTTGTTACCTTGCCGCTGGCCGAGAAACTGGTCTGCTCGGTCTCTGTATAGGACTCGTGATAATCGTACTCAACACCATATCCGGCGGGGCGAACTGTCTCGGGACTGCTGGCGCCAGGAGGCGCCGTGACGGCGGGTGCCGCTTGCTCCGAGTGCAGTTCGCTGGCGTTGAAGACCTTGATCTGGCGTCCGGTCAGCAATTCCATCAAGGACCGGATCAGTTTTAGCTTCGGGTCATTGTCGATCTCATCGTTTCCAGCCTCGTCCGTTGCGCGGGCACCGCTGGCAGCCTTTCCGGCGTCGGAAAGTGTCACGCTATCGGTGATTTGGGGGCGATTTGCCAGGCCTTCATCGCTAAAGGCCGGGCGGCGCGGGCCAACCCACATCTTCAGCGATTCGCTGACCTCATGCTGCTGCGAACTGGCGTGTGATGAAGCCAACTGCAGGCTGGCACTGGTGATTTTCATGGTGGCCTCCGCGAAGTGTGTTTTGACACACTGTTAACGGCAGCCGGCGGCGGAAGTTAAGACTTGTAAAGATACGGTTGTAGCCAGCGTTTCAGCGAGCCGAGGTCGAGAGCGCCGCTCTGGCGGGCGATTTCGCGACCGTTCAAAAAGACAGCCAGCGTGGGAATGCTGCGAATATTGAAGCGGGCAGCCAGTTGTTGCTCGGCTTCGGTGTTGACCTTGACCAGTCGGGCGTAAGGTTCGAGATCGATGGCGGCTTGATGGAAGGTCGGTGCCATCGTCCGGCATGGCCCGCACCACGGCGCCCAGAAATCGACGACGACCGGCAGATCGTTGCGTGAAATGTGGCGGTCGAAATTGGCAGCGCTCAGTTCCAGCGGTTCACCGGTGAACAGGGCCTGTTTGCATTGGCCGCAGTTCGGCGCATCGCCCAGCTTCGCGGCTGGAATGCGATTGACCGCAGCGCAGTGCGGGCAGACGAGGTGCAGGTTTTCAGACATCTCAGGCTCCAAATATCAGGTTGTCCTGATATTTGTGCCATCTGACGAATTTCAAGCCCGGGCGCCGAACTTGAAGGCTTCTCGGGCGCTGGTTTCCAGTGCGTGCGGGTCGAAGGCAGTCTTGGTCGACCAGCCGCCGAGATGCTGCTCGGCGATGTCAGCCAGTGCCTTGATCCAGGCGTCGTCTTCGTTCAGTGCGGGAATGTAGTGATATTCCTTGCCCCCGGCTTTCAGGAAATCGTCGCGGCCTTCCTGAGCGATTTCTTCCAGCGTCTCCAGGCAGTCGGCGACAAAGCCGGGGCAGATCACATCGACGCGGCGGACGCCTTTGCTACCCCATTCATTCAGCGTCGGCGCGGTGTAGGGCTGCAGCCATTCGGCTTTGCCGAAGCGTGACTGGAAGCAGATCTGGAATTGTTCCGGCTTGAGGTTCAGGCGCTCGGCTAGCAGGCGGCCGGTCTTGTGGCATTCGCAGAAATAGGGGTCGCCGAGATCCAGGCTGCGCTTGGGCAGGCCGTGGAAACTGATCAGCAGTCGGTCGTTGTCGCCCAACGAGCCGTTGGTTTGCCAGTGCTGACGAACCGATTTTTCGAGGGCAGCCAGATAGCCTTCGTGGTCATGGAAGTTCCGGACAAAGCGCATTTCCGGTTGATTGCGGATTTTAGTCAGCCAGTTGGCCGCTTCATCCACGACAGTGGCCGTTGTGCTCGCGGCGTATTGCGGGTACATCGGCACCAGCAGGATGCGCTTGGCCCCTTCGGCCTTCAGGTGGGCGAGGACCTCCGGAATCGACGGCGATCCGTAGCGCATGGCCGAGGTTACAGTCAGGTGATGGCCGCGCTGGCCTAGCAGGCCCTTTAGCAACTTGGCTTGGCGCTCGGTATGGACGCGCAATGGCGAACCTTCCGGCATCCAGACCGAGGCGTATTTGGCGGCTGACTTCTTGGGCCGGATATTGAGAATGATGCCGTTGAGGATCAGCCACCAGACCGGCTTGGGAATTTCGACGACGCGCGGGTCGGACAGGAACTCCTTGAGATAGCGCTTCAATGCCGGGGCCGTCGGCGCATCCGGTGTGCCGAGATTGACGAGGACGACCGCAGTGGTCGCCGGGTTGCCGTGACGGTGCGGCGGTTCCGGGAGAAAACGGGGCATCAGTTGTCCGATTTGTAGGAGAGGGCGCTGGAGAGCAGGCGGGCGGTAATGTCGACGATGGGGATGACGCGTTCGTAGGCCATGCGGGTCGGTCCGATGACGCCGACCGAGCCGACGACCTGGCCATCCACCGTGTACGGGGCGGCAATGACGCTGCATTCGTCGAGCGTGGCGATCCCTGATTCACCACCGATGAAGATTTGCACGCCTTCAGCACTGTTGGAGATTTCCAGCAGGCGCATCAGGCTGGAACGTTGTTCAAACAGATCGAACAATTCGCGCAAACGCTTCATGTTGGAGGACAGCTCTTCGACATCGAGCAGGTTGCGTTCGCCGGAGATGACGTAGGGCGTTGTGTTTTCGGCCATGGCAGCATCGCCGGCATCAAGCGCCAGGGCCATCAGGGGCTTGATGTCGTCGCGCAGTTGTTTGATTTCCACGGTCAGGCGATGACGAATCTGTTCGAAATCGAGGCCGGCAAAATTCTGGGTCAGGTAATTGGCTGCGCTGACCAACTCGGCTGGGGAATAGACCTTGTCGGTGGTGACGATGCGATTCTGCACGTCACCATCGGCGGTGACGATGATCAGCAGGATGCGTTTTTCCGACAGGCTGAGGAATTCGATCTGGCGAATCCGGCTGCTCTGGCGACGCGGTGCGATGACCACCCCGGCAAAATGGGTCAGGCTGGACAGCAGTTGCGAGGCGCTGGCGATGATCTGGCCCGAGGGGCGGCCGTGCAGGGCCTCCTCCATCTCGCCCATCTGGCGGGCTTCAAGCGGTTGCACGGTGAGGAGACTGTCGACGAACAGACGATAACCGCGGGCTGTTGGAATGCGCCCGGCCGATGTGTGCGGACTGGCGACAAAGCCAGCCTCTTCAAGGTCTGCCATCACGTTGCGGATGGTGGCGGGTGACAGGTCGAGGCCGGAAAACTTGGACAGCGCGCGTGACCCCACCGGCTGTCCATCAGCAACGTAGTGTTCGACCAGGGTCTTGAGCAGGGTGCGGGCGCGTTCATCAAGCATGGGGGGATTGTACAAAAAACTGGAGTCGGCGCCGTAACGCGTTTTTTATGCAAGAATTCGACCCCATGAATAGAGGCTTTGCTTCCTACCGCTCCCCCCGGACCATTGCGCTGGTCGGCAAATACCATAGCCTGGAAATTGCCGAGTCACTGCGCCGTCTGGCCGAATATCTCTATGAACGCGGTGTCTCCGTCTTTATCGAACGCGAGACGGCTGAACATATCGGCAAAATTGTCGATCTGTCGCGCTGGGTGACCTGCGGCTTCAACGACATCGGCGCCCATGCCGACCTCGCCATCGTGCTCGGCGGCGACGGCACCATGCTCAACGCGGCGCGCCGGCTGGCGCGTTACTGCGTGCCGCTGGTCGGGGTCAACCAGGGGCGCCTCGGCTTTATGACCGACATTGCTCGCGACGACATGTTGACCTGCATGGACGATCTGCTCGACGGCCGTTTCGCGCCGGAAAACCGGATGCTGCTGGCGGCCGAGGTGACTCGTGATGGCAAGGAAGTCGCCTCGAACATGGCGCTCAACGATGTCGTCGTCGACAAGGGTGCCATCGGCCGGATGATCGAATTCGAATTGTTCATCGATGGCGAATTCATCTACAACCTGCGCTCGGATGGCCTGATCGTCTCGACGCCAACCGGTTCCACCGCCTATTCGATGTCGGCCGGCGGTCCGATCCTGAATCCGACCCTGACCGGCATCGCGCTGGTACCGCTTTGTCCGCATGCCCTGTCCAATCGGCCGATCATCGTCAATGACAACACAGACATCGAGCTGCGCATCGTCAATGCCGACGATCCTCGGGTGCACTTCGATGGTCAGGTCACGCTCGACCTTGAGCGCGGCGACTGCGTCCGTCTGCGCCGTTCCGAACACACCATCTGTTTCCTGCATCCGCCGGGTTACAGTTATTTCGCCATGCTGCGCCAGAAACTGCAGTGGAGCGAACGGCCGAAGGGGCCCTGATGCTGCGCCAACTGACCATTAAAGACTTTGTCATCGTTGATCGGCTGGAGCTTTCGTTTTCAACAGGCTTCGGCGCATTGACCGGTGAAACGGGTGCTGGCAAGTCCATCCTGATCGATGCGCTGGCGCTCACGCTGGGCGAACGGGCTGATGCCGGCGTGGTCCGTTCCGGCTGTGAAAAGGCCGAAGTGGCAGCGACCTTCGAGGTTTCAACGCTGCCGGAAGTGCGAAGCTGGCTGGCTGAAAATGATCTGGAAGGCGATGACGAATTGCTGCTGCGTCGCGTCGTCGACGCCGGCGGTCGTTCGCGGGCTTACATCAACGGTTCGCCGGCCACCGTGCAGCAATTGCGTGAAGTGGGCGAATGGCTGGTCGATATTCACGGGCAGCACGCCCATCAGTCACTGTTGCGTTCCGAGGCTCAGCGCGTGCTGCTCGATACGCATGCCGGTCTGAATGGCTTGGGTGGTGAGGTTGCCGCTGCCTGGAAAAACTGGCGCGAATTGGAACAGGCTTTGCGCAGTGCGAGTGAAGGTGCCGATGCCCTGTTGCGCGAGCGCGAACAACTCCAGTGGCAGATTGGTGAGCTCGACGGGCTGGCCTTTGGGGATGATGAGTGGGCCACCCTTGATGTCGAGCATCGCCGCCTGGGTCATGCCGCCAGCCTGATTGAAGGCGCCCAGTATGCGTTGGCTGTGCTTTCCGAAGACGAGGGCGCCTGTGAGCGCCAGATCGATGGTGTCGCCACCCGTCTGGCGAGCCTGGCGGAATACGATCCGGCTTTGGCGGAAGTGGCTGGGCTGCTGGGTTCGGTGCAGGCCGAACTGTCCGACGCGGTGTCTACCTTGCGGCGCTATACCGACCGGGTCGACCTTGATCCGGCACGTCTGGCCCAGGTCGAGCGCCGGATGGATGCGGTGATGTCCCATTCCCGAAAATATCGCGTTCAGCCGGCCGAGTTGCCCGGTTTGCTGGCCGGTTGGCGGCAGCGTCTGGCGGCTCTGAATGAATCGGCTGATCTGGCGGCGCTCGAAACCAAGGTGGCTGCTGCCAAAGCGGCCTATCGTGCCGTCGCTGAAAAGCTCTCTGGCGGCCGCAAGAAAGCCGCTGCCGAGATGGGGCTGGCGGTCAGCGAAATCATGCGCCAGCTGGCGCTTTCCTCCGGAAGATTCGAGGTCGCCCTGGTGCCGGTGACAGACGGTGCGGTCTATGGTCTGGAACAGGTCGAGTTTCGCATTGGCGGCCTGGCTGGCAATGAAGCCAAGTCGCTGGCCAAAGTGGCTTCTGGGGGCGAATTGTCGCGGATCAGCCTGGCTATTCAGGTGCTGACTTCGCGCTCGGCCAGTGTGCCAACCCTGATCTTCGACGAGGTCGATGTCGGCATCGGTGGCGGCGTCGCTGAAATTGTCGGTCGCTTGTTGCACGAACTGGGTTGCGAACGCCAGGTCCTGTGCGTGACGCATCTGCCGCAGGTGGCGGCTCAGGCCAACTGGCAGTGGCAGGTCAGTAAATCAACGCGTGATGGTGTGACCCTGAGCGCCATTCAGCCGCTTGATGAAGATGGGCGCGTTCAGGAAATTGCCCGGATGCTGGGTGGTGTCGAGATCACCGATATCACGCTCAAGCATGCCCGCGAACTGCTTGGCACAAGGGCCAAAAAGGCAAAAGCCTAAACCAGGCCGAGCAGGCGCAGGGTAGCGAGCAGCGCCAGCAGCAGGAAAAAAACGCCGCTGATCCGGTGTATCCACTTCAGGGGCAGGTGATTGAGCAATCGTCGGCCGGCGAAAACGCCGAGCAGCGAAGTGCACGCCAGCGCCAGTGTGGCGCCAACCCAGGTGGCGCTGGCATTGGCCGCGCTACCCATGCCGGCGACGGCGATCTGTGTCTTGTCGCCGAACTCGGCGAGGAAAATCATCAGGAAAGTGGTTGCGAAGATGCCGTGGCCCGGTTTTTCCTCGATTTCTTCATTCTCCTCTTCTTCCTTGAAGCGAAGTGCGCTGATCCCGAAAATGGTGAACAGTACGGCGACGGCCAAGGTCACGACCCATTCCGGCAGCCAGGCAGCAACGGCCGCACCGAACAGCACGGCGAGCAGATTGAGGATGGCGAAGGCGGCGACCGCACCCAATACAACGGGCAGGCCGCGATGGCGGGCAGCCAGCGTCATGCAGACGAGCTGGCTCTTGTCGCCGAATTCGGCCAGTGCAATCAACAGGAATGTGGCACCGGCCGAGGATAGCCAAGCCCCCGGGGCAACAACAGCAATGTCAGACATGGAGAAGTTTCAGTGAGTCAGGACTTGCTGTCCGGATTATTGCGGTGCTGGCACTCGGCCTTGGTGCATTGGGCATAAAGGTAGAGCGCGTGATCCTGAATCGCGAAGCCGCGCTCTTTGGCAATGGCATTCTGGCGTTTTTCAATTTCCGGATCGTAAAATTCTTCAACACGGCCGCAGTCGATGCAGACCAGATGGTCGTGGTGCTTGCCGTGATTGATTTCAAAAACGGCCTTGCCTGACTCGAAGAAATGACGTTCGAGCAAGCCGGCCGTTTCAAACTGGGTCAGTACGCGGTAAACCGTGGCCAGCCCGATATCCATGTTTTCATTGATCAGCATCCGGTACACGTCTTCCGCCGTCATGTGACGCAGGGTGCTTTTTTCGAAAAGCTCCAGAATCTTCAGGCGGGGAAAAGTGGCTTTCAGCCCCATGTTCTTGAGGCTTTGCGGATCGCTCATCGTGGAAATTCCAGAAATTGTTCGGGCAGGCAAAATGCTGATTTCGGGTATGATATACCGCTTCAAAGCCGATTGAGAAACTCCGGAAACCCGAATGCGCCGTTCCCGTCTATTGCTCGTTGCAGCATCCTGCGCGCTCATTACCGCTTGTTCATACAAGCCGAGCTTCATCAATGAATACAAGATCGACATCCAGCAGGGCAATGTCCTGTCGCAGGAGATGGTGTCCCAGCTGAAGCCGGGACAGACCAGGGATCAGGTCCGTTTCCTGTTAGGCACGCCGCTGGTCGCCGATATTTTCCATCAGCAGCGCTGGGACTATGTCTATCGCTATCAGAATGGCCAGACTGGTGTGGTCGAGTCACGCAAGTTCGCTGTCTTTTTCGATACCGAAGGCCGGCTGGAGCGGGTTGATGGCGATGTTGCCGTGGCCGATACCAGCGAGCTGACCACGCCGGTTGCCAAGAGCCGCCTGGTCGATCTCGGGACGCTGTCCGGCGAAGCCGCTGACAAGCCGCTGCCGCCGCGCGAGGAGCCGGGCTTTTTCCGGCGTGTCATGAACATGTTTGGATTCTAGGAATGAGCGCTACACGTATTGGTGTCGTTGGGGCCGGCGGTCGCATGGGGCGCATGCTGATCGAGGCAACACTGAAGGATGATCGCCTGGTTCTGGGCGCGGCTTTCGATGTGCCGGGTAGCCCGGCATTGGGCAAGACAGCAGGCGAGTTGGTCGGCCTGCCTTGTGATGTCGTTGTGACCGATGATGTGGCTGCTGGCCTGAAGAATATTGATTGCCTGATCGATTTCACCCGCCCGCAGGGGACGCTGGTTCATCTCGAACTCTGCCGCAAGGCCGGTGTGGGCATGGTCATTGGGACCACCGGTTTCGAGGCAGATGGCAAGGCCGTCATCGCCGAGGCCGCCAAGGATATCCCGGTTGTTTTTGCGCCGAACATGGCCGTGGGCGTCAATGTCGCTTTCAAGTTGCTTGAGACAGCCGCCCGTATTTTGAATCAGGGCTACGACATCGAAATCGTCGAGGCGCATCATCGCCTCAAGATCGATGCGCCCTCCGGAACCGCCCTGCGCATGGGTGAAGTGGTGGCTTCGGCGCTTGGTCGCGATCTGGAAGAGTGCGCAGTTTACGGTCGTGAAGGCGTGACCGGCGAACGAGATCCGTCGACGATCGGCTTCGCCACTGTGCGCGGTGGTGATATTGTCGGCGATCACACTGTCATGTTCTGCGGTATCGGTGAGCGCGTCGAGATTACGCACAAGGCCAGCAGTCGCATGCCTTACGCCCTTGGCAGTCTGCGTGCGGCTCGTTTCATGGCCGCTCACAAGAGCGGCTTGTTCGATATGCAGGACGTCCTCGGCCTGCGCTAGTCTTCATGAAATCCAAGCTGCTCGCGAAACAGCTTCAGGAAATCTTCGGTGGCGAAGGTGCGCCGCAATTCCTGATGCTGCTCGAGCAAGCGCGTGCCGCACAGCAGCATGCCTTGGCGGACGGAACCGAAAAGCTGCTGGGTACGGTCGATTCGACCTATCGGGCTTATGCCGGCCTTAATCTCAGCGGCTGGCATACCAAACTTTCGGGTGACGCTCTCACTGACTGGAATATCGGCAGCGGCACCATTGATTCCGGGCGTCAGTGGAAAGAGATGCTCGGTTATGCCGATGGCGATCTCGATAACTCGATCGCGCAGTGGCAGCGCATGGTGCATCCCGACGACTTGCGTCTGCTGCAGACACGAATCGAGGCGCACATTCAGAACCAGGACAGTCACTTTCAGGCCGAGTGCCGCTTCAAGGCGCGTGACGGCCAATGGCGCTGGTTTCTTTTGCGCGGTGCGGTGGCCGCCCGTAATGCCGAAGGGAAACCGGCACGGGTGTTGGTGTTGCAACGAGATATCAGCGACGTCAAGGCGGCAGAGTCGGCGCTAATCTCGGCGAAAGAAGTGGCCGAATCAGCCAACAAGGCGCGCGGGGCTTTTTTGGCCAATATGAGCCACGAAATCCGGACGCCGATGAACGGCATTATCGGCATGACCGAATTGGCGCTCGATACGCAACTGGATGCCGAGCAACGCCACTATCTGAAAACGGTCAAATCGTCCGCCGAGGCGCTGCTGACCATCGTTAACGATATTCTGGATTTCTCGAAAATCGAAGCCGGCAAGATGGAGTTCGAGTCGCTGGTTTTTTCGATGCAGGACACTGTCCTTGAGGCTGTGCGGGTCTTAGCGGTCAGCGCTCACAAGAAGGGGCTTGAGCTGGTGGCGGATGTTCGCCCCGAAGTGCCGGCTCGCATTGTTGGCGACCCGACGCGCTTGCGTCAGGTGATCATCAATCTGATCGGCAATGCCATCAAATTCACCGAGCGGGGCGAGGTGGCGCTCAAGGTTGAAGTCGATCAGTCAACAGAACGCTCGGTTTATCTCCGGTTTTCGATCCGGGATACCGGAATAGGTGTTCCCGCGGACAAGCAGCAGGCGATTTTTGAGGCGTTTTCACAGGCCGATGTGTCCACTACCCGCCGCTTTGGCGGAACGGGACTGGGGCTGGCGATCAGCGCGCGCCTCGTTCAACTGATGGATGGCAAGATCTGGCTCGAGAGTACCCCGGGGCAAGGTTCTGTTTTTTCTTTTACCGGACGCTTCGGGGTTCAGGAGGCGACATCGGTACGCCCGTTCGAAGCGAGGTTTGGCGGTCGGCGCGTCTTGGTGATCGAAGATAACGCGACCGTCGGGCAATATCTGGTCGAGCTCCTGGAGCAGCTTGGTGTTCAGGTTTCCCTTGTGGCGGATGGGGCGGCTGCGGTTGCAGCGATGGAACGAAGTCGGGCGATGGATTTTCCCTACGACTATGTTCTTGCCGATGCCAATATGGATGCTCCGGCAGGGTTCGCGTTGGCTGAGGCTTGGGGGCGGTCCGGTCGGGTGGAAAAACTGATTGTTATGCTGACGACTGAAAATCAGCGGCATGATCTGAGTCGACTGCGTGAAATCGGGGTTTCTGCCCACTTGGTCAAGCCGATCGGTGGGGCTGATTTGATTGACGCTTTGGCGCTTGCTGATGGGCCTGGCAACCAGGAGTTGAGCGAATTTGCTCTTTCGGAAATCAATTTTGACGGGGTGGCCAAAGAGGATTCTTCCGGGCTGAATATCCTGCTGGTTGAGGATAATCCGGTCAATCAGGAACTTGCGACTCGTCTTTTGGAGCGTCAGTCACATCGGGTGTCCCTGGCAAACAACGGGGCGGAAGCCGTCGATTTATTTGATAGTGGCCATTTCGATGTCATCCTGATGGATATGCAGATGCCGGTGATGGGCGGCATCGAGGCGACTGAAGCCATTCGGTCTCGCGAAATGCGGCGGAGCTGGGTGGTCTCGCATGAGCTCAAGCCAGTCTACATCATCGCAATGACGGCTAACGTCATGGCGACAGATCGTGATCGTTGTCTGGAGGCGGGAATGAATGACTATGTCGCCAAGCCTTTGCGTTCTGAAGAGTTGTATGCCGCGCTGGAACGTGCACGAGGCGGCCTTGCCACTGACGACTTCGTTGTTAACGATGCGCCGCTTGTTGATGCGTCTTCCCAACTCGATCTGGCGGCTGCGCTGGGTGATATCGGTGAACCGGAATTATTTGCGACCATGGCTGGCATGTTGCTGGCGGAGTGGGACGCTCATTTGGGGCGGGTAAGAACCGCTATTGATGCGACTGATGCCCATGAGGCGCGGATGCACGCCCATACGCTGAAAAGTCTGCTGGCGATGTTCCATGCCGAGCGTGCACGGCGTCGTGCCATGGAAATCGAGCAGGCGGCGATGACGGTTGAAAATGTCGATTGGGCCAACTGTCGCCGTCTCTACGCCGCCTTGATGGAGGAAATGGCGTTGATCAAACCTTCGTTGATACGCTATGTTGAGACGCGTGTAATCCCTTGAATTTGCCTGAAAAGGCACTTTTCGGCTAGAATAGGAAGGTTAAAAAGCACAAGCGGGGAGGCGCAAGCCTTCCCGCTTGGCACATGAATAAGCAGAAAATATTTGGAGAGCCGACGTGTCACTGCTGCCCTCATTCACACCCGCCATTCTCGCCCTCGCCGACGGAACGGTTTTCAAGGGCCAATCCATCGGCGCTGACGGCGTAACCAGTGGCGAAGTGGTGTTCAACACCGCCATGTCCGGCTATCAGGAAATCCTTACCGATCCGTCCTATTGCCGCCAGATCGTCACCCTGACTTACCCGCATATCGGCAACACCGGTTGCAATGCGGAGGATTTTGAATCCAATGCCAACTACGCCGCCGGCCTGGTCATTCGCGACCTGCCGCTGGTCGCCTCGAACTGGCGTACCCAGGACGACCTGTCGTCCTACCTGAAAAAGCACGGCATCGTTGCCATCGCCGGTATCGACACCCGCAAGCTGACGCGCATTCTGCGTGAAAAGGGCGCCCAGGCTGGTTGCATTCTCGCCGGTGAAGTCGATGAGTCGAAGGCGCTGGCCATGGCGCGCGCTTTCCCCGGTCTGAACGGCATGGACCTGGCCAAGGTAGTTTCGGCCAAGGAGGTCTATCCCTGGACCGAGGCCGAGTGGACCCTGAAAGGCTACAAGGCTGCCGCTGAGCCGCGTTTCCATGTCGTTGCCTACGACTTCGGCGTCAAGCGCAATATCCTGCGCATGCTGGCCGAGCGCGGCTGCCGCCTGACCGTGGTGCCGGCGCAGACGCCGGCTGCCGACGTGCTGGCCATGAAGCCGGACGGTGTGTTCCTGTCCAACGGCCCCGGCGATCCGGAGCCTTGCGATTACGCCATTGCCGCCATCCGTGAATTCCTCGAGCGCGGCGTGCCGACTTTCGGCATCTGTCTTGGCCACCAGTTGCTGGCCCTGGCCTCCGGCGCCAAGACGGCGAAGATGAAATTCGGTCACCACGGTGCGAACCACCCGGTCAAGGACCTGGATAGCGGCCAGGTGCTGATCACCAGCCAGAACCACGGCTTTGCGGCTGACATCGATTCGCTGCCGGCCAACCTGCGGGTTACCCATGTCTCGCTGTTCGATGGTTCCCTGCAAGGCATCGCCCGCACCGACGTGCCGGCCTTCTCCTTCCAGGGGCACCCCGAAGCCAGTCCGGGCCCGCACGATGTGGCCTACCTGTTTGACCGCTTCCTCGACACCATGACGCGTGGCGTTGCCGCGCTGCAGCCGGCGAAATAAGGCGAGAGTAAAGAAATGCCGAAACGTACAGACATAAAAAGTGTTTTGATTATTGGCGCCGGCCCGATCATCATCGGTCAGGCCTGCGAATTCGACTACTCCGGCGCGCAAGCC
>JAGTRV010000197.1 GCA_018262245.1 Pseudomonadota bacterium
CGGTGATGCAGGAACTCGGCATCAATCCGGCCAAGGTCAATCCGCTCGGCGGCGCCATCGCCCTCGGCCACCCGCTCGGGGCAACCGGCGCCATTCGTATCGCCACGGCGGTGCATGGCCTGCGTCGTACCGGTGGCAAATACGGCATGGTGACCATGTGCATTGGCACCGGCATGGGTGCAGCCGGCATCATCGAGGCGCTGTAACCCGTGAAACCCGCCTGGCTGGCCAAGCTTTCGCCGACCTGGCGGGCGCGCATGGTGCGGATGGGATTCAACTTCCATCCCGCCTTTCGCGGCACCGGTGGCCGGGTCACGCATGTGGCGAAGGATCTGCGCCATATCCGGATCCGCCTGCCATTGAACTGGAAGACGAAGAATATCGTCGGTTCGCTCTACGGTGGTTCGCTGTTCGCGATCACCGACGGCGCACATCCGATGATGCTGATGGCGGCGCTGGGTGATAGCTATATCGTCTGGGACAAGGCGGCCAGCATTCGCTACCGCAAGCCAGGTTTTTCGACGCTGTATGCCGATTTTGTGCTGAGCGACGAGGAAGTGGCGGAGATTCGGGCCGAACTGGCCAAAAGCCCAGAGCTGGAGCGGACTTATCTGGTCGAATTGAAGGATGCACACGGCACCGTGCATACCGTGGTGGAACGCACGGTTTACATTGCCGACAAACAACACTACCGACAAAAGAGCGGTGGAGGAGACAAACCATGATTACATCGACAAGCGTTCGCCGGGCCGCGCTGATTGCCGCGTTGCTGGCTATCCCGGGCCTGCATGCCGCTGAGGTGGCCGGCGTCAAGGTCGACGACAAGATCCGTGTCGGCAGCAGCGAACTGGTGCTCAATGGTGCCGGGCTGCGCAGCAAGCTGTTCATCAAGGTCTACGTCGGCGCGCTCTATGTCGGCCAGAAGTCGCCGACGCCGACGGCGATCTACGATAGCCCGCTACCGCGGCGCATGGCGATGCGCCTGCTGCGCGACCTTGATGCCGAGTCGCTGCATTCGGCGCTCGACGAAGGCCTGAAGAACAACCACACGCCAGCCGAACTGGCCGACATGAAAGCGCAGGCCGAGCAGTTCGCGGCCATCCTGAAGGCTATCGGCAAGGCCAAGGAAGGCGATACCATCGCCATAGACTTCTCCGCTGACGGCGTGGCGCTCAGCCTGAACGGGGAGGCGCGTGGCAAGGTGGCCGGGCCAGGCTTCGCCAAGGCGCTGCTCAAGGTCTGGCTGGGCGACAAGCCGGCGGACGCATCGCTGAAGAAGGCACTGCTCGGCGCTTAGGGCGGCGAACGGAGGAGGAGATAAAAATGGAAAAAATCTGGCTACAAAGCTATCCGAAAGGCGTCCCGGCCGAGATCGACATCGACCATATCCCGTCACTGGTCGCGCTGTTTGAAAAAGCCTGTACGACCTTTGCCGACAAGGTTGCCTATATCAGCATGGGGCGGGAAATTACCTATCGCCAGCTCGATGTCGAAGCCACCGAATTCGCAGGCTGGCTGCAAGCGAAGGGCATGCAGAAGGGTGACCGGGTCGCGCTGATGATGCCCAATATCCTGCAATACCCGGTAGCCTTGTTCGGTACCCTGCGGGCAGGTTGCGTCGTGGTTAATTGCAACCCGCTCTACACGCCGCGTGAGTTGGAGCACCAGTTGAAGGACTCCGGGGCGACGGCCATCGTCATCGTTGAAAACTTTGCGCATACGCTGGAGCAGGTCATCGCTCACACGGCAATCCGCCATGTCGTGGTCACCTCGATGGGTGAGCGCTTGGGGAGCTTGAAGGGCATGATCGTCAATTTTGTCGTGCGCCGGGTCAAGAAAATGGTGCCGGCCTGGCACTTGCCGGGGGGGATCAGTTTCAAAACGGCACTGGCACAGGGGCGGGCCAACGGTTTCAAGAAAGTGGCGCTGGAACAGGGGGATCTGGCCTTCCTGCAATACACCGGCGGTACAACCGGGGTTTCCAAGGGAGCGATGCTCACCCACGCCAATATCGCCTCTAACGTGACCCAGGCCTACAACTGGATCAAGCCGGTGGTGCGCGAAGGCGAGGAGTTCATCGTCACCGCCTTGCCGCTGTATCACATCTTTGCGCTGACCGCGAACTGCCTGACTTTCCTGATGATTGGTGCGCGCAACCTGCTGATCGCCAATCCGCGCGACATCCCCGGCTTCGTCAAGGAGTGGGGAAAGTATCCGGTGACGGTGGTGACTGGCGTCAACACGCTGTTCAACGCGCTGCTCAACAACCCCGATTTCGACAAGCTCGATTTCTCGACCATGCGCGTCACGCTTGGCGGAGGCATGGCGGTGCAGGGACCGGTTGCCGACAGGTGGCGGCAAATCACCGGGACGCCTTTGCTGCAAGCCTACGGCCTGACCGAAACTTCCCCGGCAGCGACCATCAACCCGCTCGATATGGAGGAGTTCAACGGGGCAATCGGTCTGCCAATTTCCTCGACCGAGGTGTCGATCCGCGACGATTACGGCAACGAAGTGCCACTCGGCCAGGTTGGCGAAATCTGTATCCGCGGCCCGCAGGTCATGAAGGGCTACTGGCAGCGCGACGATGAAACGGCGCTGGTGTTCTACCCGGACCGCTTTCTGCGCACAGGAGACATGGGTTATGTCGATAAAAAAGGCTTCGTTTTCCTGGTCGACCGCAAGAAGGACATGATTCTGGTTTCCGGCTTCAATGTGTATCCAAACGAGGTCGAGGAAGCGGTTGCCATGCACCCGGGGGTGATGGATGTCGCTGCCATCGGGGTGGCCGACGAGCATTCGGGCGAAGCGGTGAAGATTTTCGTCGTCCGCAAGGACCCGAAAGTCACCGAACGCATGCTGATCGATCACTGCCGTGGCCTGCTCACCGGCTACAAGATTCCGAAACACGTCGAATTCCGCGACGACTTGCCCCGTACCAACGTCGGCAAGATTCTGCGTCGTGCTTTGAAAGAGGGGGCGTAATGCCGATTCCAGCATCACTGAACAAGAACCTGTCGTTGCCGGTGCTCTGTGCACCGATGTTCATCATTTCCAATCCGGATCTGGTCATTGCCCAGTGCAAGAGTGGCGTCATCGGGTCCTTCCCGGCGCTCAACGCCCGGCCCAAGGAACTGCTCGACGAATGGCTGACCCGGATCAAGACTGAACTGGCCACCGATCCAAAGGCCGCGCCATTCGCCGTCAATCAGATCATCCATCCCTCCAACGAGCGGCTGGAACACGACATGGCCTTGTGTGTGCAACATGAGGTGCCGCTGATCATCACCAGCCTGTCGGCGCCGACGGCCATCGTGCCGCATGTGCATGCTTATGGTGGCAAGGTCTTCCATGATGTGATCAGCGTCCGCCACGCCGAAAAGGCGCTCGAAGCCGGTGTCGATGGTCTGATCCTGGTCTGTGCCGGGGCTGGCGGACATGCCGGCACGCTCAGCCCCTTCGCGCTGGTCGGTGAGATTCGCAAGTTCTACGACGGCCCGATCGCGCTCTCCGGCTCGATTACCAATGGCCAGGCCATCCTTGCAGCGCAGGCCATGGGGGCCGATTTTGCCTATATCGGCACACGGTTCATTGCTACGCACGAAGCTCATGCGGTCGACGCCTATAAGCAGGCCATCGTCGATTCGGCCGCCAAGGATGTGGTCTACACCCCGTATTTCACCGGTGTGCATGGCAATTACCTGAGCAAAAGCATCGTTGCTGCCGGTCTTGATCCGGCCAATTTGCCCGAGCGCGATAAAACCGTGATGAACTTCGGTGGCGCGACAGCGGCCAAGGCCTGGAAAGACATCTGGGGCGCCGGCCAGGGCGTTGGCACGATTGATGACGTAATGCCGACCGCCGAACTGGTCGCCCGCCTGCAGCAGGAATATCGCAGCGCCAAGAGCGCGCTGTGCAGCAATCCATTCTGACAATATCAACAGGAGACAGACAAAATGAGCGACTACCGTGCGCCGATCAAGGACATGCGTTTCGTCATGGACGAAATTGCAGGCCTCAAGGACATCAACCAACTGCCCGGTTTTGAAGAGGCGACGCCCGATCTCGCCAGTGCAGTTCTCGATGAAGCCGCCAAGTTTTCCGGCGAAGTACTCGCCCCGTTGAACGCCACCGGCGACAAGCAAGGCTGCAAGTTGACCGCAGCTGGCGTCACCACGCCGGATGGCTGGAAGGCCGCCTACAAGGCCTTCTGCGACGCCGGCTGGAACGGTATCGCGTCACCGGCCGAGTTCGGTGGCCAGGGCCTGCCTGATACGCTGGCCATCGCTGTCAAGGAAATGGTCTGCTCGGCCAATCTGGCTTTCTCGATTGGCCCCTTGCTGACGACTGGCGCTACCGAGGCCCTGCTGACCTGCGCCAGCGACGAATTGAAGTCGATCTACCTCGAAAAGATGGTGACCGGAGAATGGACCGGCACGATGAACCTGACCGAGCCGCAAGCCGGCTCCGATCTGGCACTGATCCGCTCGCGCGCCGAGCCACAGGCCGACGGCAGCTACCGGGTTTTTGGCCAGAAGATTTTCATCAGCTACGGCGACCACGACATGACGGACAACATCGTTCATCTCGTTCTCGCCCGGCTGCCGGATGCGCCGGCCGGCGTGAAGGGCATTTCGATGTTCCTGGTGCCCAAATTCCTGGTCAATGCCGATGGCACTCTCGGCGCCCGTAACGACGCGTATTGTGTTTCCATCGAGCACAAGCTCGGCATCCACGCCAGCCCGACCTGCGTCATGGCCTATGGCGATAATGGCGGTGCTGTCGGCTATCTGCTCGGCGAAGCTAACCGTGGCCTCGAATACATGTTCATCATGATGAACGAAGCCCGTTTGGGCGTCGGCCTGCAAGGCGTCGCCCTTGGCGAGCGTGCTTACCAGCACGCACTGGCCTATGCCCGGGAGCGTAAGCAGGGGCGTGATGCCTTGACCGGAGAGGCACTCGTCACGCTCGACAAGCACCCGGACATCCGTCGCATGCTGATGCTGATGAAAACCCGTGTCGAGGCCAGTCGTGCAGCGACTTATTACACGGCTAGCCTGCTGGATCGTGTTCACGCCATCAACGATCCTGAAGAAAAGAAACGCAACCTCTACCTCGCCGAATTCCTGATTCCCATCGTCAAGGGCGGCGGCACAGAAATGGGTATCGAAGTCACATCGCTCGGTATCCAGATTCATGGTGGCATGGGCTTCATCGAGGAAACCGGTGCTGCCCAGCACTGGCGTGACTCGCGCATTACCACCATCTATGAAGGCACCACCGGCATTCAGGCCAATGACCTGCTATTCCGCAAACTGATGCGCGACCAGGGAGCTACCGCCAAGGTCGTCTTCGGCGAGGTCTATGCAACTGCCAAGACCCTCGGCGCCTCCGGCAAGCCCGAACTGATCGCCATCGGCCAACGCCTCGGCACTGCGCTGAAGGCATGGACTGCGGCGACCGAATGGCTGGCGGCCAATGCAAAGACCGGTTTGTCCGGTGTGTTGACGGCTGCTGTTCCTTACCTGCATCTCGCAGTCACCGTCTGCGGGGGCTGGTTCATGGGTAAAGCCGCCTTGGCTGCCGCCGGCTATCTTGAACAAGGCGAGGGCGACCAGGCTTTCTACCGTGCAAAGTTAGCGAGCGCGCGTTTCTACGCCGATCAACTCTTGCCGCAGGCTGCAGCCTACGCCGAGACAGTGATGGCTGGCGATACCGCGCTGATGGGGGTTGGTGACGAAATTTTTTGATCCGGAAGTGTGTGTCGGACAACTGTTCCGAGACACTTCTAAGGAGAAGGGCTCAAAAGAAAG
>JAGTRV010000067.1 GCA_018262245.1 Pseudomonadota bacterium
TCACGGATCGACTTTTGGTGGTAATCCGCTGGTGTCTACCGCCGCTCTGACAACCATTGAAGTGATTGAACAGGATGACTTGTTGGGCAATGCGGAGCGTATTGGCCTCCTGATCCGCAAGTTGTTTGCTGAAGCTTTGGCTGGGGTTAAGGGCGTTGTCGATATTCGTGGGCATGGCTTGATGATCGGCCTTGAGCTGGATCGCCCTTGTGGCGCGCTGGTTGGTAAAGCTTTGGCAGCCGGCCTGCTGATTAATGTCACCGCAGATACCGTGCTGCGTTTCCTGCCGCCGCTGATTTTCAGCGAGAGCGATGCTCGTGAGTTGGTAGAGCGCACTGCTCCGCTGATCAAGGAATTTCTGGCTGCTTAATCATGGCAATCAAACACTTTCTGCAATTCAAGGATTTCACCCGTGAAGAGCTCGAATACGTCTTCGAGCGCACGAGCTGGATCAAGAACCAGTTCAAATCTTATCAGAAGTACTGGCCCTTGTCCGACCGTACGCTGGTGATGATTTTCGAGAAGGCAAGCACCCGGACGCGCCTCTCCTTCGAGGCCGGTATGCAGCAACTGGGCGGTTCGGCGATCTATTTGAACACGCGTGATTCCCAACTCGGTCGTGGTGAACCGGTTGAGGATGCGGCACAGGTGATCTCCCGGATGAGCGACATCGTGATGATCCGTACCTTCGAACAGGAGATCATCGAGCGTTTCGCCGCTAATTCACGCGTGCCGGTGATCAACGGCCTGACCAACGAATACCACCCTTGCCAGATTCTGGCTGATATCTATACCTACATCGAACATCGTGGCTGCATTCAGGGCAAGACGGTGGCCTGGGTTGGCGACGCCAACAATATGTGCAACACCTGGCTGCAGGCGGCTGAAGTGCTGGACTTCAAGGTCCACGTGTCGACACCACCAGGCTATGAGATTCAGCCAGAACTGGTCGGCAAGATCAATCCGGCCCGCTTCAAGGTATTTGCCGATCCGATGGATGCCTGCCGTGGGGCCGATCTGGTGACCACCGACGTGTGGACCTCGATGGGCTTCGAAGCGGAAAACGAAGAACGGATCAAGGCCTTCGCCGACTGGTGCGTTGATGGCGACATGATGCGCGTGGCTAATCCGCAGGCCGTGTTCATGCACTGTCTGCCGGCGCATCGTGGCGAGGAAGTGACAGCCGAGGTGATCGACGGGCCGCAGTCGGTGGTCTGGGACGAAGCCGAGAACCGGCTGCACGTCCAGAAGGCGCTGATGGAATATTTAATGCTCGGCCGCATTCAAGGCTAAGCAGTTGAATTGAATCAAAATCGAAACAAGGGAACAGAAATGAGCGATATCAAGAAGGTTGTGCTGGCCTATTCGGGCGGTCTGGATACCTCGGTCATCCTCAAGTGGCTGCAGGATGTTTACAAGTGTGAAGTCGTTACCTTCACGGCCGACCTCGGACAGGGTGAGGAGCTGGAGCCGGCGCGTGCCAAGGCACTGAAGGCCGGCATCAAGCCGAAGAACATTTATATCGACGACGTGCGCGAGGAGTTCGTCCGCGACTTCGTCTTCCCGATGTTCCGTGCCAACACCGTCTATGAAGGCGAATACCTGCTCGGTACCTCCATTGCCCGTCCGCTGATTGCCAAGCGTCTGATCGAGATCGTCAATGAAACCGGTGCCGATGCCATCTGTCATGGCGCAACCGGCAAAGGTAACGACCAGGTCCGTTTCGAACTCGGTGCCTATGCGCTGAAGCCGGGCATCAAGGTCATTGCCCCGTGGCGCGAGTGGGACCTGATGTCCCGTGAAAAATTGATGGCCTATGCGGAGAAGCATGGCATCGAGATTGACATGAAGCACAAGAAGGGCGGCTCCCCGTACTCGATGGATGCCAACCTGCTGCACATCTCCTATGAAGGTCGCCATCTGGAAGACCCGGCAGCCGAGGCTGAAGAGTCGATGTGGCGGTGGACTGTGTCGCCGGAAAAGGCGCCGAACAAGGCCGAGTACCTCGATCTCGAATTTGCCAAGGGGGACGTCGTCGCGGTCAATGGCAAGAAGCTGAAGGCCCATGAAGTGCTAGCCCTGCTCAACGAGTTGGGTGGCAAGCACGGCATCGGCCGTCTCGATCTGGTTGAGAACCGCTATGTCGGCATGAAGTCGCGTGGCTGTTACGAAACCCCGGGCGGCACCATTCTGCTGCGCGCCCACCGCGCCATCGAGTCGGTGACCCTGGACCGCGAAGTTGCCCACCTCAAGGATGACCTGATGCCGCGCTACGCCAGCCTGGTGTACAACGGCTACTGGTGGAGCCCGGAGCGCAAGGCGCTGCAGGTGCTGATCGATCACACGCAACAGACGGTCAACGGCGTTGTTCGCCTGAAGTTGTACAAGGGCAACGTCATCGTTGTCGGTCGCGATTCGAAAACGGATTCGCTGTTCGACTCGACCATTGCCACTTTTGAGGATGACGCCGGTGCTTACGACCAGCGCGATGCAGGCGGCTTTATCAAGCTGAATGCGCTGCGTTTACGTATTGCGGCCAATCTGGCAGGCCGCAAGGCTGGCAAGCCGGCTGCGAAGAAGGCTGCTGCCAAGCCTGTCACCAAAGCTGTCACCAAAGCTGTCTCCAAGGCGGTTGCCAAGCCGGCGACGAAGGCAGTAGCCAAGGCTGCTGAAAAACCGGTTGCCGCCAAAGCTGCCGCGAAGCCTGCCAAGGCTCCGGTCAAGAAGCCAATCGCCAAGAAGAAGGGCTAAGTAATGGAAGGCGGCACCGTATTCGGTTTCAATGAAGAACAGATCGCGGATTTTTTTTCGACCTGGGGTGTTGCCGCATTCATTATCTTCATGCTCTTCATCATCGGCGAGATCGCCTGGAAGTCGAAAGCCGGCAAGACGGGTACCTTCGTGCTCTTTTTCGTGCTGGCTTTCGGCATGGTGGGCTTCATCGCCAAATCAGTCATTCAGAAACTCTGGGGTATTTAAATGTCGCAATACGACAATGTTTCCGTGGTCAAGAAGGCCAATGTTTATTTCGACGGCAAGTGTGTCAGCCACACCGTGGTGCTGGCCGATGGCACGAAGAAGACGGTTGGCGTGATCCTGCCGTCCAGCCTGACCTTCAATACCGGCGCACCGGAAATCATGGAGGGTGTCGGCGGTTCCTGCCGCGTCAAGCTGAAGGGCGAGAGCGAGTGGAAAACCTACGGCGATGGTCAGTCTTTCAACGTGCCGGGCAATTCCAGCTTCGAAATCGCCTGTGACGAGCCCTATCACTACGTTTGCCACTTCGGGTAATTGCCATGCCGAGCTTTGACTTCACCTCTGAAGCGGACATGGTTGGCCTGAAGAACGCCATCGACGTTACTTCGCGCCAGATCGACAATCGTTACGACTTCAAGGGTACTAGTGCCAAGGTCGAGTTGAACGAGAAGGATAAGGTCATCACACTGTGGGGCGACTCCGACTTTCAACTCGATCAGATCAAGGATCTGCTTTTCCCGGCCATGGAAAAGAAGGAGAAGGAAAGCGTCAAGCGCCTGGATCACCAGAAGGTGGTCAGCGTCTCCGGCAACAAGGTCAAGCAGGAGATGAAGATCAAGGATGGTATCGACAGCGACCTGGCCAAGAAGATCGTCAAGCTGGTTAAGGACGGTAAGCTCAAGGTTCAGGCTTCGATCCAGGGAGATACTGTGCGGGTCCAGGGGGCCAAGCGCGATGATCTGCAGGGCTGTATTGCCCTGATTACCAAGTCGATCACCGATTTTCCGATCAAGTACGGTAATTTCCGAGACTGAGTCTGGGCGGCAGTGAATAAAAACGGGCAGTCAGGCTGCCCGTTTTGTTTTGCTGAAGCCGATTTTCAGCGTTGCAGTCCGTTGATCCATACGGAATAAAGTTGATTCGACAGCTGGCGCATGCGTGGCAGGCGTTCGCCGATCTGCTCTTGCATGACCTCGGGCGTTTGTGCGCTCGGTTGGTCGGCAACCGCGATGGCCTCGTCGGCCCATTGCTCGCACCAAGTGCCGATCATTTCTGGTGTCATCTCGACATGACACTGCATGCCGAGATGTGGTCCCAGGACAAACATCTGGTTGGCGCAGTGGTTGCCGGCGAACAAACGGGTTGCTTTTGCCGGGATGCTGAAGGTTTCGCCGTGCCACTGGAAGACCGTGCCGTGCTTGCCGGCATGGTCGCCAAGCCAGTCGCGGGCGATGGTGTTGTCCTCACCCAGCACATTGCCCCAACCGATTTCCTTGACCGGATTTTTCGTGATCTGGCCACCGAGCGCCTTGCTCATCAATTGACCACCCAGGCAGTGGCCGATGACCGGAATGTTTTGAGCGGCGGCGTTTCGAATCAGCGCGCAGACCTGTTCAATCCAGTGCAGCGGATCATTGACACTCATTGGGCCGCCCATGAAGCACAGGCCAGAAAAACCGTCGGCTGTGCTTGGTACCGTGGCGCCTTCGTCGATGGCAATCAATTGCCATGGAATCCCGTGCTGCTCAAGGAATATGGCAAAATAGCCCGGACCTTCAGTGGGAGAGTGACGAAAGATGGCGACTGGTTGCATGGTAAAGATGTCCCGAAACGCGAAGCGTTATTCTACGCTGCTTGTTTTGCTGGTGTGCCAGCCTCCGGCTTCGGTGATGGCGCAGGATGTCGGGTTGGCCGGCATCATGGGCAGCAAGGCGATGTTGATGATCAATGGAGGTGAGCCTCAGGCGGTGCCGATTGGCCAGACCGTCGAGGGGGTGAAGGTGCTGTCTATTCAGGGGGACCAGGCAACGATTGAAGTGGGCGGCAAGAAACGGCCGTTACGCGTTGGCCAACATGCCATTGGTGCTGGTAATGGTGATGGTTCGGACAAGATCATCATGACGGCCGATGTTCAGGGGCATTTCTACACGACGGGTAATATCAATGGAACATCAGTTCGTTTTCTGGTGGATACCGGGGCGAGCATGATTTCGCTCGGGGCGACAGATGCCCGCCGGATTGGTCTGGATTTCAATCGTGGTCAGAAGGGATTGTCCAGTACCGCCAATGGTCAGGTGGTGGTGAGCAAGGTTCAACTGGATACGGTACGGATTGCTGGTGTCACGCTGCACAATGTCGATGCGGTGATTCATCAGAACGAGATGCCAATTGCCCTGCTTGGCATGAGTTTCCTGAATCGGATGGAAATGCAGCGCGATGGCAGTACCATGACACTGAAAAAAAGATTTTAGGAGAGAGAAATTGCCAAAAAGAGATCAGGAAATAGCGCTATTGCGCGAAGAGTTGGAAATGCTCATGGGTGAGCGGCAGGCATTGCTGCGTGTGGCTGGTGCTTCGGCGGTCCTGATTGCCAGCCTCGACAGCAAGCGCCTACCAGTCGGTGCGATCGAGTCAGCTGATCTGGTGGCAACGACGATCAACGATCTCCAGGAGGAAACGCTGCAGGATGCGCTGGCTGCCGTACACGCTGAAATCGAGGAAGACTCTGCGGCGGCATGACGATTGATTTGGAGCGCTTGCGGGCCAGTTTGCTGCCCGAGCCGCTGGCTGGTCATTTCGTCCAGGAGGATGGTGTCGACGACCAACCTCTGACGCCAGCAGCTGTACTTTTTCCTATTGTTCTGCGTGAGGCTGGGCATACTGTCCTGCTAACCCAGCGTACCGCTCATCTGAGAGATCATGCTGGGCAGATTAGTTTTCCCGGCGGTCGTGTGGAAGAAGAGGACCTCTCGCCAATACACACCGCCTTGCGCGAGACTGAGGAAGAAATCGGCTTGCCTCGCGAGCGGGTCGAGATTGTCGGCTTTCTCCCGGAATATCGAACCGGTACCGGCTTTCGTGTGACACCGGTGGTGGCGCTGGTCAGGCCGCCTTTCGATCTGCAGCCCGATCCTTTTGAGGTTGCCGAGATCTTCGAAGTACCGCTTTCTTTCCTGCTTGATCCGGCTAATCATCAGCAGCATTCGTTGCATTACCGTGGTGCGCTGCGCAACTACTTCGCCATGCCTTATGGCGAGTATTTCATCTGGGGCGCCACCGCTGGCATGATCCGTTCACTGAGCGAGCGTCTCGGGCTTCTCCACGGCGCTTGAGCTTGTGGTATCGTGGCACTTTAAGACACCAAAATAAGCCGAATACGGCAAGCATCGGTACCCCATGAGTCTTCTCTCGCTGATTGCAGTTTTTCTCATCGAGCAGCTGCAACCCCTTGATTACCGGCGTGTTGTTGCTGATCCGCTTGGCGCGTGGGCGGATTTTATCGAATCCCGCTTCAACGCCGGTGCCTACAGGCATGGTGTACTTGCCTGGTGCTTGGCGGTGTTGTTGCCTGTGCTGGTCGTGGCGATTGCCTACGGCTTGCTTTACTCCCTGAACCCGGTCTTCGGCCTGCTGCTCAATATCGGCGTGCTGTACCTGACCATGGGCTTCCGGCAGTTCAGTCATCACTACACCGAAATCCAGTTGGCCTTGCGTCTGGGTGACTTGGAGCGAGCCCGGCAATTGCTTGGCGAATGGCAGGGGCGCTCAACCTATAACCTTGGCTCTGAAGATATTGCCCGGCTTTCCATCGAAGGAGCGCTGGGGGCTTCACATCGCCACGTATTTGCCGTCTTGCTGTGGTTTATCCTGTTGCCCGGACCTTGCGGTGCATTGCTCTACCGCCTTTCACTGATTGTCCGTGATCGCTGGAATAGCGAAAATGCCGGCCAGAGCAATGATTTTTTCATTTTTTCCAAACAAGTTTTCGGTATGATCGACTGGCTGCCTTTGCGAGCGACCGCTTCGGCTTTCGCCATCGTTGGCGATTTCGAGGACGCTGCCTATTGCTGGCGTACCCAGCCGGCACAGTGGCCGGACCGCGACATGGGTATCGTGCTGGCGGCCGGAGCAGGAGCCCTTGGCGTCCAGTTGGGACGGCCGGTGGCGGATGGTGTGGAAGTGTCCGATCGTGCCGAGTTGGGTCTGGGTGACCCGGCCGACGTAGATTTTATGCAGAGCGCCGTCGGACTCGTCTGGCGAGCCACGGTGTTGTGGATGTTGTTGCTGTTTTTGTTGGGGCTTGCCAGTTTGGTGGGCTGAATCAATTTCCAAGTGGAGGTAGTTACATGAGCAGAGATGTCGTCGTTCTGAGCGCAGTTCGTTCCGCTATTGGTGCTTTTGGTGGTGCCTTGGCCGATTTCGAATCTACCGAGCTGGCTGGTATCGTCATGAAGGAAGCGATTGCCCGTTCCGGTGTCGATCCCCAAGCAATCAACTACGTAACCGTCGGCACCACGATGCCGACCGATTCCCGCTACGCCTATGTTTCCCGCGTTGCTTCCATCCAGGCCGGCTTGTCGATGGATTCCGTCGCCATGCAGGTTTCCCGCCTGTGCGCTTCCGGTCTGCAAGGTATCGTGACGACCGCCCAGAACCTGATGCTGGGTGATGCTGACTACGGTATCGGTGGTGGCGTTGAAGTCATGTCCAAGGCTGCCTACTTGCTGCCGGCACTGCGCAACGGTGCTCGCATGGGTGACACCAAGGCCATCGACTCGATGGTTGCCGTGCTGACCGACCCGTTTGGCGTTGGCCACATGGGTATCACTGCTGAAAACCTCGCCGCCAAGCATGGCTTCAGCCGTGAAGATCAGGATGCCTTCGCTGTTGAATCGCAACGCCGTGCGGCTGCTGCGATCGATGCCGGTCATTTCAAGTCGCAGATCGTGCCGATCGTCAAGCAGACCCGCAAGGGCGAAGTGGTGTTCGACACCGACGAGCACCTGAAGCGTGGCACGACCATGGAATCCCTGGCCAAGATGAAGCCAGCCTTCAAGAAAGACGGTACCGTTACCGCAGGTAACGCTTCCGGCATCAATGACGGCGCTGCCTTCTTCGTGCTGGCTGCCGCTGACGTGGCTGCCAAGGCCGGTCACAAGGCCCGTGCCCGCATCGCTGGCTACGCCGTTGCCGGCGTGCCGAACGATGTCATGGGCGAAGGCCCGATCCCGGCGACCAAGGCTGCCCTGAAGAAGGCTGGCCTGACCCTGGATCAAATGGATGTCATCGAGTCCAACGAAGCCTTTGCTGCCCAGGCACTGTCGGTTTCCAAGGTGCTTGGTCTCGATCCGGCCAAGACCAACCCGAACGGCGGCGCGATCGCCCTCGGTCACCCGGTTGGCTGTTCCGGTGCCTTCATCGCCACCAAGGCGCTGTACGAACTGGAGCGCATTGGCGGCAAGTACGCACTGGTCACCATGTGTATCGGTGGCGGTCAAGGTATCGCGGTCATCTTCGAACGCGCCTAAGCATTTCGAATTGGCTGTACCAGAAACCCGCCGGAGCGATCCGGCGGGTTTTTTTATTTGCACCATCTTGAAAATCTGCCGCACCTTTGCGGTGCGTCAATAGTTAAAAAGAGCTATTCGGCGCATGATTTAAGGCTTGTTTGCAGGTGGCATGGAACCTGCTGAAACCTGTACGAGAGCATCCTCAGCGACGAGTGGAAAAATGAACTTCTATAACGAGATGTATGACGCCAATGGCGGTGTCCGTGCGCACTACAAGGGGTACGAAGACTGGCTCAAGGCAACTCCGCCCGAGCGCATTGAGCGTAAGCGGGCAGAAGCCGATCTGGCCTTTCATCGGGTCGGTATTACCTTTGCGGTCTATGGCGAGGAGGCTGGCAAGGAGCGCCTGATTCCCTTCGACATCATTCCCCGCGTCATTCCATCGACTGAGTGGAAGGCGCTGCAGTCCGGGCTGCGCCAGCGCGTCAAGGCGTTGAACATGTTCCTGTGGGACGTCTACCACGATCAGGAGATTCTAAAGGCCGGCATCATTCCTGCCGAGCAGGTGCTGAACAATGCGCAGTATCGTCCGGTCATGAAAGGTGTTGATGTGCCGGGCGGGATTTACGCGCACATCACTGGCGTTGATATTGTGCGGGCCGGTGAGGGCGAGTTCTACGTGCTGGAAGACAATCTGCGCGTACCGTCGGGCGTGTCATACATGCTTGAAGATCGCAAGATGATGATGCGTCTTTTCCCCGAACTGTTTGCCAAGCACAAGGTGGCACCGGTTCAGCATTACCCGGACATGCTGCTGGAGAAACTGCGCGCCGTGGCGCCACAGGGTGTATCGAACCCGACGGTCGTCGTGCTGACGCCGGGGGCCTACAACAGCGCCTATTTCGAACACACCTTCCTCGCCCAGCAGATGGGCGTCGAGTTGGTCGAGGGCCGCGACCTGTTCGTCAAGGACGAAGTGGTCTATATGCGGACGACGCAGGGGCCGCAGCGGGTTGATGTGATCTACCGCCGCCTCGACGATGACTTCATGGACCCGACCGTCTTCCGCGAAGATTCATCGCTCGGAGTGCCGGGCATCATCCGAGCCTATCAGGCCGGCAATGTGACGCTGGCGAACGCTGTTGGCACAGGTGTCGCCGATGACAAGTCGATCTATCCCTACGTGCCGGAAATGATTCGCTTCTACCTCGGTGAGGAGCCGAAGCTGAATAATGTACCGACCTACATGTGCCGCAAGCCGGATGATCTGGCTTACGTGCTTGATCACCTGCCGGAACTGGTGGTCAAGGAAGTGCATGGCGCCGGGGGGTACGGCATGTTGGTCGGCCCGGCTTCGACCAAGGAGCAGATCGAACATTTCCGCAAGTTGCTGATCGACAAGCCGGATGGCTACATTGCCCAGCCGACGCTGGCGCTGTCCAACTGTCCGACTTTCGTCGAAGAGGGCATCGCACCGCGCCACCTTGACCTGCGCCCCTTCGTCCTGTCGTCTGGTGAGTGCGTGAACATGGTACCCGGCGGCCTGACTCGCGTCGCGCTGACCAAGGGCTCGCTGGTCGTGAATTCGTCGCAGGGCGGCGGTACCAAAGACACCTGGGTTCTGGAGGATTAAGCCATGCTGAGTCGTACTGCCGATCACCTGTTCTGGATGTCCCGCTATATCGAGCGGGCCGAAAACCTGGCCCGTCTGCTCGACGTGACGTGGCAAATGTCGATGGTTCCGCAATCCGAGGAAGCGGCCAACCAGAACTGGAACGCGATCATCGTCCTGAATAGCCTGGAAGAGGCTTTTGCCGCCAAATATTCAGTGGTTAATGGAGAAAACGTCCTGAAATTCATGGTCAGCGACCCGGATAATTATTCGTCCATTCATAGTTGCCTGCGGCTGGCTCGAGAGAACGCCCATGCCGTGCGCGGCACGCTGACCACCGAAATGTGGGAAACCTTGAACTACACGTGGCTGGAAGCTCGTGATCGCAGTTTTGAGCAACTACTCAGTGCGGGGATCAGCGATTATTTCGAGTGGGTCAAAGTGCGTTCTTCGCTGTCGCGGGGTACCACCCTGGGAACGCTGTTGCAGGACGAAGCCTACAATTTTATCCGTATCGGGACGCTGCTCGAACGGGCTGACAACACGGCCCGCATCCTTGACTTCAAATACCATGTCCTGCGTCCATTGGGCGACGAAGGGGCCACCGATTTCTACGAGTGGGGCGCCTTGCTACGCTCGGTCTCGGCCTTCGAGGTTTATCGCAAGGTGTATCGGGACGCGATTACCCCAGATCGGGTCGCCGAACTGCTGATTCTCAACAAGGACATGCCGCGCTCGCTCCACTTCTGCATGAACAGCGTGATCAAGAATCTCGATCTGATTGCCAATCGTCAGTCCGGAGAAACTGCGCGCCAGGCCGGCTTGCTGCATGCCCAGCTGCACTATGGTCGGATCGAGGATATCCTGGCGCAAGGGCTGCACGAGTGGCTGACCGATTTCATGGATCGAATCTATTTGCTCGGCGACGGTATCAGCAAGGACTTTCTGGTCCCGATGGCCGAGGTGGCCTAGGGGCATTTTCTTATCGCTCGGCATTGCGCGCCGGTGCCTTGCCCACAAAAAAGCCCGCGGTCAACGCGGGCTTTTTTGTGCAGGCGAAGAGAGCTTATTTGCTCTTCTTGACAGCCTTGGTGGTGGCGCTGGTGGCAGCGGCCATGTTGCTCTGGGCCAATTCGGTGACTTGCTGGGCAGCCTTGCGCATGTTTTCGAAAGTGCTAGTGGCTGCAGCAATGGCGCTCTGGAATGCATTGACAGCAACATCGGAACCGCCCGGAGCAGCCTTGGCAGCCTTTTCGAGCATGCTGGCAACCGACTTCTGAAAGTCGCCGAACTGGGCTTCAACCATCTTGGCCAGTTGTTCCTGGGTCTGGGCGGAAATTTCGTAGATGGAGCGTGAGTAGGCGACGGCCTTCTCGACGTTCGGCTGAGTCAGGGAGGCCTGGATGGACAGGGCTTCCTGAGGGTCTTTTGCACCCATCAGCGCCTTGGCGCCGGAGACGGAGTCTTCGATTACGGAGCGGGCGGTTTCGAGGTTCAGGGTGGCGATGCGCTCGGCTGAAGCCAGGGCGGTATTGGCAACGGACAACAGTGAATCAATGGCGGCCTTGTTGGCGGCGGCTAACTGCTCGGGATTGATAGACATCGGACGCTCCTAGAAGAGAAAATTAATAATTACAGCAAATCAATTGTAACAGTATTTTTGCATAATTGTTGCAATGCAACATCACTACTTTGTTGATTTGTATCAACTCATTAGCTTATTTCAGAGGCAAACATTTGTTTGAGATTTAGGTCTAAAAAAATGGTTCGTCATGTCCCGTTGGTGCATAAAAGTACCGGAAATGCTGGTATTGCGGATGGTTAATAGGGAATCCGAAACAATATTGCCAAAAGGTGGCGTTGCGTTCCTAAGGTACGCCTATTTATCAAGAAATAGGAGCTTTTCGGGCATGGTGATGCCCGGTGTTAGAATCCGCCGCGTTTTAGCGCAAGTTTTTTCCGGACAGGATTTCCATGCATTTTGACGTGATCATCATCGGCGCCGGCGCGGCCGGCATGATGTGCGCCGCGCAAGCCGCGGCCCGTGGCCGACGGGTGCTGTTGCTTGATCATGCCGAAAAACTGGGCGAGCGCATCCGTATTTCGGGCGGTGGGCGCTGTAACTTCACCAATCGCACAGTCAGCGCTGACAACTATCTTTCGCATAACCCCCATTTTTGCCGCTCCGCACTTGCCCGTTTTTCACAGTTCGACTTTATTGCGATGATCGAGAAGCGGCGTATTCCTTATCATGAGCGCGAACACGGCCAGCTGTTCTGCGATGAATCGGCCGAAGAGATCATCGATATGCTGCGCGATGCCTGCGACGATGGCGGAGTGAAATGGGCCTTTCCATGTGCGGTCAAGCATATCGAACGGAACGAGGGCGAGGCGGTGAAGCGCTATGCCGTTGCTACCGATAACGGCAGCTTCTCCTGTCAATCTCTGGTGGTCGCTACTGGCGGTATGGCCATTCCGAAAATCGGTGCCAGTCCGTTTGGCTACCGCCTGGCCGAACAATTCGCCGTTCCGGTCATTCCACCCAAACCCGCTCTTGTGCCATTGGCCTTGGCGCCGGAACTGCTTGAACCGATGAAGCCACTGGCGGGTGCGACGCTCGATGCGGTTGCCCAGTTCGAAGACGCCCAATTCCGCGAGAACGTGCTGATTACTCATCGCGGCCTGTCCGGCCCGGCCATCCTGCAGATTTCCAGCTACTGGCAGATGCAGGAGTACAGAAGTGGCAAGAAACAACCGGTCGAAATTGACCTGTTGCCCGGTCTCGATGCAGGTGCCTGGCTGGAAGAGCACCGGCAGGGCCGGGTGCATCTGCCTAACCTGCTGGCAGAAAGGCTCCCTCGGCGTTTTGCCCATGAATGGTGTGCGCTGCAGGGCGGCGAAAAACTGGTGACTCGTCCAATCAGTGAACTGAGCCGGCGTGATCTGGAAACGGTCGCCACCCGACTCAATGCCTGGCCACTGATGCCGGCGGGTACGCTCGGATTTGCCAAGGCGGAAGTCACACTGGGCGGCGTGTCGACCGATGCGCTGTCATCGAAGACGATGGAGGCCAAGGCGGTGCCGGGCTTGTTCTTCGTGGGCGAGGTGGTCGATGTGACCGGTTGGCTGGGCGGCTACAACTTCCAGTGGGCCTGGTCGTCGGGCTGGGTGGCCGGGCAGTTCGCCTGAACCCGGCCAGAAGCGCTGAAACGCTCGACTTGATCGGGGTGATGCGCCGATTATTTCGGCGCTAGTTCTGCCGTCGGGTTGCCTTGCTGTGGGATCCAGACCCGGAATGTGCTGCCCTTGCCTGGCTCGCTATTCACTTCAATGCGCCCTCCATGCTTCTTCACGATGTCGTAGGAGAGCGATAGCCCGAGTCCTGTCCCCTTGCCAACAGGCTTGGTGGTGTAGAAGGGCTCGAAGATGCGCTGCATGACGGCAGGCGTCATGCCCTTGCCGGTATCGGCCACCTCGATCCACACCCAGGCATCGTCGTGGCCTGTACGGACGGTAATGGTGCCGCGGGTTTCGATGGCGTGTGCCGCATTGACCAGCAGATTCATCACGACCTGATCGATCTGCGCGGCAATACAGGTGACTGGCGGCAACTCGCCGAGTTCGCGAACGACTTCAGCCTTGTATTTCAATTCGTGCCAGACCACGTTGAGCGTTGCCTCGATCCCGGCGTTGAGATTGGCCTCCTGCCAGGCAGCCTCATCGATATGCGCGAAATCCTTGAGGTCGCTGACGATTTTCGTGACTCGCCCCAGGCCATCGCGAGATTCGCGCAGCAGGTCGGCCAGGTCTCCCTTCAGGTAATCAAAATCGGCGGCGACGAAGTCGGCTTCGCTGGCCTCTCCGCTGCGACAACGGTCAAGCAGGGTGATCATCTTTTCGCTGTAGTTTTTCAGCGAGCCGAGATTGGAACTGACAAAGCCGACCGGGTTGTTGATTTCATGGGCCACCCCGGCGGCCAGTTGGCCGATGGCAGCCATTTTTTCGGATTGCAGCAACTGGCTCTGTGCATCCTGTAATTCCTGGATCTTGTCGCCGAGCTCAAGCCAGCGCCGACGCAACATTTCGAGCATCAACCAGCCGGCGATCAGCACCAGCATGAAAACCATGCCGTGCGTGAGCAAGACCTTGCGCCAACTCGCCTGCACGGCGGCCTCGATCGGCGCGTTGCGCTGTGAAACGCTGATGCCGCCGCGGATGTCACCGACTTTGTAGCCTTGCTTGCGATGGCACTGCAGGCAGCTTTCCTGCACCTTGAGCGGGGCCATGTAACGCAGCATGTCACCTTCCGGGCTGGCTTCGATACCGGAAAACTCTTTAAGTCCTTGTTCGAAGGCTTCGAGCGCCCGATGCTCCCAATGATCCGGTTTGTTCTCGGGGCGAATGGGGCGCTGGCTGGTCAGGCGGAATACGGCACCCGAGGCTGATTCGGCCATCTCGGCGATCAGGCGCGTCATGTAGGCCGGGTTGACCATCGTCAATTCCATACCGTCGGTGGTCGTCACGTCGCGGTGCGGCACATCCAGATAAGGATTGGGCTGGGTACGTTCGGTCACTGGTACGTAAATGCCGCCGTGGCTGGCATTCCAGTTGCGGGTGAGCAGCACCATGCGAAACATGTTTCGTGCGCCTTCGATGGCGACCGCTGTCGTTTGCTGGCGAATTTGCTCGATCTGGGAATTCAGTGAGAAAGCCACGGCAACTGCCCATA